>JAFQGY010000380.1 GCA_017415325.1 Clostridia bacterium | reverse complement strand
ATGGAATACCTGTCTGTAAGTAAAATAGATTTCTATGTATTTCTATCACTCTATAAACCAAACTGGATTTTTCTCAATCCTTCAACTGCACAAGACTTTTCTCTACCCTTCAACCTGTGTCAGAATATGGCTACAAGCCCAAACCAGCCCAGTTAAGAGGGGAGGGGTGGGAGGTCTCGGAGGGCAGGGGAGGGGGGATGACGCGGCACCTGAGCGACAATTTCCCCCCTCCCTTGTCCTCTGAGTCCCGTCCGGAAGGACACCCCTACGATGGTCATCGTACCAACCATACCGCTGTAAGCAAAAGCAAAATCTCTCAAACACAAAAAAAGAGAAAGAGCCCCGCAGGACTCCCCCCTTATGAATCTTTCTCAAAAAGCTCCTCCGGCACCGGATCCGCATCCCGCTTCACACCCCGGCGGCGGCGTACACATTCCGTCAGCAAATACTCAATCTGCCCGTTCAGAGATCGGAAATCATCCTCCGCCCAGCGGGCAAGCTCTTCATACAGCCCCTTGGAAATCCGCAGAGGCAGCTGTTTTTTTCCGTTGTCGTTTTCAGGCATATAACCACCCCCGTGGAAAATAAGAAGTAAGAGGTATGAAATAAGAAACGGGTCGGAAATACCGTGTTTCCGGTATCATGCGCCGATACTTCTTACTTCTTATCTCTTATTTCTGATTTTGTCTGATCCATCCCGCAATGTCGTCCAGTACCTCTGCCGGAATGTGCCGCTCTTTGCTGTATTCCTTTTTGGCGTTGGCAATGTTCATGCCCAGAGTGGGGACAAAGCAGTGGTTCAGGCCGGGGTACAGGCGGAAGGTTACGTTGTCACGGTCTGCCAGCAGCTCCTGGTACTGCCGGAAGTCTCTGTCTGCTTTTACCTGGAAATCCGCTTCTCCCTGCAGAATCAGCATGGGCTTTGCCGTTTTCGCCAGATAGTCCGGGGCCGGGTGTTCTCCCATTTCCTTGAAATAGTACATGGTGACCCCGCCGCCGTATTTTTTCGCTTTGGCTTCTTCGTCCGTCAGGTCATACAGCCCGTCGAACCCCGCCAGAAGACGGTCAACCTTCTTTTGCGACATCTTCCGGACAAATGCAGGCATACATTCCAGCATCTCCGCCGTCTGTTCCCGGAGAATCACTTCGATCGGGCGTGGAGAGCCTGCCAGCAGAATCAGCCCGGCGAAATCCCCGCCTTCCGCATCAATCCGGGGGGCCAGCATACCGCCCATGCTGTGTCCGATGATGCAGATCCGGCCGCTGTCGATCCGTGCATCCTGCCGCAGAAGTTCCGCCGCCAGAATGGCATCTTCGATGGTCTCCTGCTCCACGGTGATGGGCGTGCTCTTGTCCCGGATCATCTTCAGCCCATGGGCAAAGGAACGCTTGTCGTACCGGACGGAAGCAACTCCCCGTGCCGCCAGTCCCTCCGCCAGATCCCGGAAAGGCGTCAGCTTCATGACCTTTTCATCCATATTGCTGGATCCCGACCCATGCACCAGCACCACCGCAGGCACCGGCCCATCCGATTCCGGCAGCGTCAGAACCCCCTTCAAAGGGAATTTCGTCCCCGCACCCAAAATGATATTTTCACAAATCATACATATACCTCATGGTAAGAAACCTAGCTCCAATAAACTATATCCAGCAATCGGAAACGATCTGTGGCGAATGGGGTTGCCGGCCCCCATGAGCTCGCTTGCCTATTCCGTCGGCCCTTGGATAAACAACACCACTGTGCAAATGGAATTGCAGAAACTATATCCAGCCGGCTCCCTTGTTTAAAGTTCTTTGCCGAGCTTTCTTTCAAGAAAGCGACCCGTCTCCCCAAACAAACGGCTTCAATCAATACAGCGTCCCTGTGTTCACAATGGGCTGCGCATCCCGATTGCCGCAGAGAACCACCAGCAGATTGGAAACCATCTGTGCCTTGCGCTCGTCGTCCAGATCACAGAGCTTGCCCTGGTCGATCTTTTCCAGTGCCATTTCCACCATGCCCACCGCACCGTCCACGATCTTCTGACGGGCTTCGATGATGGCGGTGGCCTGCTGACGCTGGAGCATGGCGGCGGCGATTTCGGGGGCATAGGCCAGATGGGTGATCCGGGCTTCCATGATCTCCAGCCCTGCAAATTCCACCCGCTGCTGCAGAAGCTCCTTCAGCTGTTCGGCGATTTCCATGGAGGAACCACGCAGGGACGGGGCATCAGAACCGGGGGCGTCGTAGGGGTAGCAGCGCACTACGTCACGGAGAACCGAGTCGGCCTGGGTGGAGAGGAACATCTTGTAGTTGTCTACATTGAATACCGCCTTGGCCGTGTCCAGTACCCGCCAGATCACGATGATCCCCACTTCAATGGGGTTCCCCAGCTCGTCGTTGATCTTCTGCTTGGGGTTGTCGTGGGTGGAGGCCTTCAGGCTGATCTTCCGGGACGGCAGGGATACGGAACCGTTCAGATTCACGTTGATCCCGCCCAGATTGGCAGAGGCCGGATTGTCCCGGGATACAGTAGGCGTGGCGGCTTCGGCAGCAGGATTGATGGCCTGACAGAAGGGGTTCACGTAATAGAAACCTTCCGTCTTGATGGAGCCGATGTACTTCCCGAACAGGGTCAGCACCAGCGCCTCACCCGGCCGGATCACCTTCAGCCCCAGGAACCAGAACCACCCGAAGCACAGATACAGAATGGAAACGATCAAAAGCGGCACGCCCGCCCCGTAGATCTCCGCTTCCATCAGAAACGCAGCCCCGATCAGCAGACCGATGGATGCCAGATAGGCGAAAATCGCCAGAAACAGCACCGCCCACCCGCTCTTGGGTGTCAGCACATTTTCACTTTGGTTGGATACATTGGTACGCATTACATTGTCCTCCTTGATGTGATATCATTTTGATTTCATTTAGAGTATACCATAAAGGAGAATGGTTGTCAAGGGGGTAAGAAGAAAAAATAAGAAGTCCTGTACGGATACAGGGAAACATCCGGTATGGTTCCCTCACAGAGAAAAGCGTTTCTCCGGTTCTGTCAGCCGAAGGAACGCTTTTTTACTTCTTATTTCTTACTTCTTATCTCTTACTTTCTCCTCATCCCGGTTCGCCGTTCAGCCACTTCTGCCGTACCATTTCGTAGACTTCGTCCGGGGTTTCGGATTTGTCGGGCTGCATGGCCATGGCGTCTACCCACTGGTCTCCGGCGGATTCCTGGAAGGCACAGAAGGTGTCGTTTCTGTACTTGTCTCTCTGGCACTTGCACCGCAGGTCGGGTACTTCCACAGCATCGCCGCCGTTCAGGATGGAGCGGAACCCCAGAATCCCGGGGATGCACATGTCCACGGCCTGATACACGTCGATGGAGTTCTTTTTTGCTTCCTCGTCACCCAGCAGGGACTGGATGAAATAGTGGGTGGTGAAGAAATCCCCGCCGCCGTGGCCTGCCCCTGCCGCATCCTTGATGGTGAATTCGGGGACATATTTGGTGTGTTCGCCCACGCAGTTCCGGTCGCCTTCCCGGTATACATGGAGATTGCCTCCGTCCCAGCGGTCGGTTTCCATGGAGCCCTTGGTGCCGTAAACCTGATAGTTGATGGAGCCGGGTTCGCGTTTCAGTTCCCCGTGGATGCTCTTGCAGATCCCGCCGTTTTCCAGGGTGACCACTTCAATGGCAAAGGAGCCGCAGCGGGAACCCAGCTTCCGCATACAGTCCATCAGCCGGCTTTCGCATGCCTGCACCTTCACGGGCCGGAGTCCGGTGGTGTACAACAGGGGGCCCAGGGAGTGGGTGCAGTAGAAGGTGGCGTTGTGCCGGTTCCGCCAGTGATCCCGTTCGCCGTAGGTGATCTGGGGCCAGATGGAGGAGCAGTCGTGGACATATTCCCCTTCGCCGTACATGAATTCCCCGATGTCCCCGGCCTGATAGCGGCGCTTCATTTCGTAGGTGGTATTGAAGAAGCAGTAGTTTTCCGCATAGGCATAGGTGAGCCCGGTTTTCTCCACGGTTTCGATGAGCTGCACCGCTTCCGCCAGATTGGCGCAGGTCAGCACTTCGCTCATGATATGTCTGCCGGATTCCAGCAGCCGGATCCCGAACTTGGCATGTTCATGGGCATAGTTGGCCATTACCACCGCGTCCATATCGGCGTTGAAGAATTCGTCAAAGGTTTCATACAGCTCTACCTTGACCCCGGCGTCTTCCGCTGCCTTTCCGGCCATATCCAGCGTGGGTCTGTGCTTATCGCAGATGGCGGACACGCATGCATGGGGGTTATGCAGCAGCTGATGAATCATGGTCATCCCTCTGTATGCGCCGAACACGCCGATTTTCAGTTTTTTCATATGTTGTTCTCCTTTTGGTTTGGTGCTTCTGTATAGCTTGTGTGTCTGTAGTATAGCATATGTTGGACAGGTTGTAAAGAGGTGTGGGAAAGTTTTCTGCTTTGGTTCTGTTTTTTTCCATGGGGGCATACAATATCCCAACTACAGAATCCATATCCGGAGGAAAAACCATATGTCAGAAAAACAATATATCACCCCCATTGCCCTGACCCATACGGCACAGGCCGATGTTACCGAAGATTTCGAGCTGCCGGAGTATCAGGCGGAAGTGCGGCGGGTGGCCGGGGTGCAGTGCAGCGTTACCAGAGACAATGCCTTTCTGGAAGACAATTCGGTGGAGGTGTCGGGCTGCGTGCTGTACACCGTGGTGTATCTGGGGGGAGAGGGGGGGCTTTGCTCGGTGCCGTTCTTTTCCCAGTGGTCGGCGAAGATTCCTCTCCCCGGGGACGGACAGGGCGGCATCGGGGTGGAAGACCTGCACATGCTCTGCGAAGGGGAGAACGTGACCTGCCGGGTGACCGGGCCCAGAAAACTGACGCTGTCTGCCCGGGTGAAGGTGAAGTGTGCGGCGCTGGGGGAAGTGGACTGCGGTACGGAGGCGGCACCGGGGGCGGTATACCGGATGGAGGAAGTGCCGGTGGTGCGGATGAAGACCTGCCGGTGTACCGGAACTGTCAGCGGGGAAACGGGCGGGGGGAAGGTGATCTCCTGCCGGGGGGCTGTGCAGGTGACGGAAGCAAGACGGACCGCCGAAGGGATTGCGGTGACCGGGGAAGGGGTGGTGCGGTTTCTGGTGCAGGGAGACGGGGGAAGCTATGTCCCTGTCCGGAGCCGGATGCCCATTGCGGAGGTGATCCCCTGCCCGAAGCCCCTGTGGGAAGACGGTGCCGGGGGGGAAAACGTCACTGCTCTGGGAAAATGCGCCGCACTCACCGTGACGGAAGGGGAAGACGGCGTGATCCGGTGGGAGATGGAATACGATCTGGAAGGGACACTTCTGGGAGAGGGCAGATCGGTGCGGGCGGCGGACGGATACTGTACCACCCACGCCGACACACCGGTATTCCGGCAGGCAGAGGCAGTGACCGGGGGACGGTGCATCCGGGGACAGGTGACGCTGACCGGGGAAAAGATGCTGTCTGTGCCGGCGGAGAATCTGCAGTTCCTGTACGGCTGGGGCAGAGGGGTGTTCGAGAAGGGGGAACTGCTGCCGGGGGCGGGTGCGGCTGCCGGGCGGATGCTTCTGACGGGAACGGCATACTGCACGGTATTGCTGACCGGCAACGGGGATGTGACCGCTGAGGAGGTTGCTCTGCCTATCCGGTACGAATGGGATCTGACCGATCTGCCGGAATCTGCCGTCACCGGTACGCCGGACTGCCGCTGCAGCTTTTCCCTGTGGGATGTGGGCGGTCATCTGGAAGGGAATGTGCTCCATCTTCATGCGGAAGCGGGCTGCGGGGGGATTGCGCTGTTTTCTTCCCCCTGCCGATGGCTGACGGAACTGACGGTGGAGGAAGATAAACCTTTGCCGAAGCCGAAGCCCGCGGTGGTGCTGTACACGCCGGATCCGGGGGAAACCCTGTGGGATGTGCAGAAGCGGTACCGGACGGAGGATGTGACGGAAATGGAAGGAAAGTTTGTGATATGTAAGAGGTAAGGTGAGAAATAAGAGATAAGAAGTAAGAAATAAGAAGTGGCCTGGACGACAGAACGGCTTACAGAAAGGGGGATTGGATTTCCTTTTCTGCAAGCCGTTTTTTGGGGGGATTTATTTTATAAATTCCGGTTATTCTGTCATGACAAATTCCATATGGGTGATGTCCGCCCAGTTTTCGTTCCGGCTGGGGATCAGGATGATGCCGGTGCGGAAGTGTTCCATGCCGTAGTGTTCCGTTGTGCCGTCTTCCCGGGTGACGATGATCTCCTGCAGACTGTCGCACTGGTAGGTCAGGATGACTTTATGGTATCCGTCACCGAAATAGAAACCGGGGGCGGCGGCATATCCTTCCGGGGCATCGCAGAGGTGTACCGTATCCAGCACCAGACCGGTATCGTATACGTGGAAATGGGCGTATCCCAGTTTCTGCGGGGTCTTTGTACCGTCGGCGGGATAGGCACGGAAGCCCAAAAGGAAGCTTTCCGGTACACGGGCATCGGAATATTGTGCGTAGGTATGCCGGGCACCAAGACCGTATTCCTGTGCGGCCTGTGCCATGGCTTCGGTGTAGCTGGCGATGCGGTCTGCATCCTTTTTCCGGTTGAAGGTGCTTTTCAGCTGCAGGATCCACTGGAGTCTGGCGGAACCGTCTTCGTCTGTGATGCCGTGGGCCAGATAAGTTTTCCCACCCCGGGTCTGGAACGCCAGATACCATGTACCGGATTCGCCCCGCAGTCCCCATGCATCGGTGATGGGACGGATTCTGCCGGTTCTGTCATAGGCATCCGACCACCGGCGGCAGGCAAGCAGCATGTCCAGCGTCACGGCTTCGTGGGTCACGTATTCCTCCCCGTTCCATTCGTAGGTGCCGTTGCAGGGGGAGAGAACGCCGAACTCTTTGACGTTTTCGGTGTCGATCATCATCAGATGTCGGTCGGGGGTGATGCGGAAGAACGGTGCATCTGCCGGGATGGGTTCGTATGCCGTGGTGTATACCACCTGAACCGCTTCATAGTCCGCCCCCGCCAGTACCGTCACCGGTTCCTTTACCGGATTGGTTGCCAGCAGTGCCACGGACAGCACAGCAATCACCACCGCCGCCGCAATGCCCCATGCCAGCGGTTTCCGGTATCCCACCAGACGACGGATTCTCTCCCCGGTGCCGGATTCGCCGAAGGCAATGGGCGGGGCTACGGGCAGGCGTGGGCGGGAGGCGGCGGGGGAGGCCATTTTCAATAAGGTTTCCGAGTAGGCCAGAGGGGCGGACGGGTCTGTTTTTTCCAGATGCCGGATCACCCACTGGTCGCAGGAGAGTTCCATGTCCTTTTCCGCCGCCCGGAATCCGATCCACACCAGCGGATTGAACCAGTGGATGCAGATGCAGAGAAACCCGACAGTTTTCCACAGGATGTCCCCCCGGCGGATGTGGCGGTACTCGTGGAGCAGGATGGATTCCGTCTCCGATTCCGTCAGGGGAATGTCGGAGGGCAGATAGATTTTCGGACGGAAGAACCCCAGCACAAAGGGCGTGTCGATGCGGTCTGCCAGATACACGGGAATCCGGCGGTAGTTTCCGGTGCGTACCGCTTCCCGCAGATGCCAGCGCAGACGGATGCCCTGCACCAGTGCGGTGAGCAGTCCCACAGCCAGTAGACCGTATGCCCCCAGATGCCAGAGATAACTGAGCAGAACCATGGGAAGCTCCAGCGGATCGAAGACGGACTGTTCCCGTCCGGAAGGCAGTGCATCCGTCAAAGTCTGGTTCACGGCATCCGGCAAGGGCAGACTGACCATGGGGAATTCTTCATGCACAAGGGCAGTGGGAATATAGTTCAGGGAGCCGGTTTCGGAGAGGGGCGTGTCGAACAGGCTGAACAGGGAAACCGGAGTGGGAATGGCGATGGGGCAGAGCAGCCGGAACAGCACCAGTCCCCACAGCGCATACACCGGCCAGTAGGGAAGAAACCGTTCGATGCGGCATTTCCGGTAGAGCAGGCGCAGAAGCAGTACCGCCAGTATCACCACAGACCCGGTGACGGTCAGGTTGGCCAGGATGGCGGGGATCCAGTAGGACAGATGATCCGACCAGAATTCGGAGAAGGTATAGTTGCGGATGTATTCGGCAAGATGACCGAAATACCGTTCCAGCATATAGGTAAAATCCATAAAGACCTCCTTTGGGGCATGGGATCCGTTTCTCAGGTGTGCGGAATCCGGTTTCTCATGGATCGTTCCGGTTGGCGTCAATCAGCGCCTGCAGAGCCTCCACTTCCTCGGCAGACAGCTTTTTCCCGGCAGAGAACGCCGCCAGAAACCGGGGCAGGGAACCCCCGTAATTTTCCGCCACAAAGGAGGTGGACTGCCGGTTTTCATATTCCTCCCGGGAAACCACCGCCGTCACCGTCCCCCCGTCATTCCGGAACAGCCCCCTGTCGCAGAGCCGCCGCAGAACGGTATAGGTGGTAGATTTTTTCCACCCCAGATGCCTTTCGCAAAGCTTCACCAGCTCCCCCGAAGCCAGCGGTGCATGTGCCCAGATCAGCCGGGCAAACTGTGTTTCGATCGGTGCAAGCATAGTATCCTCCGGATAAGTAAGAAGTTAGAAGTAAGAAATAAGAAGTATTTGTATGGGTTTGTTTGGTTTACAGAGTGTAGACTGCCTGTGACTATAGTTTACAACATGTAGACCGGCTTGTCAAGGGGGAAAATGAAAAAACAGCAGGTATATGGAAAAATTTCTCCAAATACCTGCCGGGAAAATATGTACTTCTTATTTCTTACTTCTTATTTCTTACCTCTTACCTTACCTCTCCGCTTCCCCCACTTTTTTCAGAATCTCCACTGCCGGGGCGGGGAGTCTGCCAAGGTGGTCGGGGCCGATGTTCAACAGGTAGTTGACGCCCTGGGCGTTCAGGCGGTTTTTGATTTCGAGGACCTGTTCGGCGCTTTTCCAGTCCGTGTCGAAATACTTGAATCCCCAGGTTTTGTTCAGAGTTGCCGGGCATTCGTACAGTCCCGTCCGTTCGCCCACTGCGATGGAGTAGGAGGTGCCCACGGCCTTGTCAAACTGCACCTGATTGTCGCCGCAGGAGCGGTAGTCGCCGATGCCGTTGCCGATACGGGAGTTCACCAGAGCGTCCGGCTGGTAGGTTTTGATCATGTCGTACAGCTCCAGACTCTGCGCCTCGCTGATTTCGTGGGGGGTATCGCACCAGATGACGCACAGGTCGCCGTATTTCGTCAGGATTTCCTTGAACTGGGTTTTGATCTTGCCTTCAAAGCACCGGGTAAAGTCCTTTTTGTCGTTGTCCGGAAAATCCCAGTCGTTGGTCCAGCTCATGCCCATGTTGGTGTGTCCTCTGTGGTAGCCGCCGCCGTTGGGATCGTGCCAGTCCAGCTCCTGGGAATAGTACAGCCCGAACTTCAGTCCGTGCTTATAGCAGGCTTCCGCCAGCTCCGCAATCATATCCCGTCCGAAGGGGGAGCCTTTTTTGATATTCCAGCTGTCCCATGCGGAATCAAAGAGGCAGAACCCATCGTGATGCTTACTGGTGACCACCATATACTGCATGCCCGCCGCCTTGGCCGTCAGCACCCATTCTTCCGCATTGAAGCACACGGGGTTGAAAGCACCGGCCAGCTGTTCGTATTCTGCATTGGGAATCCGGAATTTCGACTGGATCCATTCGCCGATATAGTCCATCCGCTGGCCTTTCCATTCCCCTGCCGGGAGTGCGTACAGGCCGAAGTGGATCATCATACCGAATTTCGCTGTGGGGAACCATTCTTTATTGGTCATGGCGTTTTCCTCGTGGTTTTTTTGTTTTTTACAGTATAGCATATATTTTTGGGGATTGCAAGGGGGGCTGGGGGGATTTTGATGTTTGTTTCGCCTGACAGCGGGGGAAGATTCTATGGCCATAGAAAGGGGAAGATGGTTTTTGCTCCTGCTTACAGCGGGTTTGTTTACTCGAAGACCTTTAAGGGGGTGTCCTTCCGGACGGGACTCAGAGGATAGGGAGGGGAGAGGTCGGTGCTCAAATGCCGCTCCGTCTCCCCTCCCTACCCTCCGAGACCTCCCACCCACCCCACTCATCCAGGCTTGCAAGGTTTGGACTTCATCGCCGGAAGTTACATGGCTTAGAGCGCTCGGCTGAGTGATTGCGCT
>JAFQGY010000029.1 GCA_017415325.1 Clostridia bacterium | reverse complement strand
TTCCCACCAAAAAGGAAGTGTCTGCTGTGACCTGTCTGGAAACCGGAGAAACTCTTCCTTTTGAAGCCAATGCAGAAGGGGTTCTTGTCACACTTGCCCATCCGATTTCCGGTACCGAACTGATGGCAGCTGCGTTCCGGCTTTCCTGACTCTATGACTTCGCTGATCTATACAACTGCGTAATCTGACAGCAGAGCCGACCAGCTTCCTGCGGAACAGATGGATCGCTGGATAACAAACGAATACCCACAACATAACGACCGGGCCATCCCCTTTCGGACAACCCGGTCGATGTTTTTATTTGTATAGTTCTTTCAGTTTTGCAGTATTCTCGTTCAGTTTGGTAATCACATTTTCCGCTTTGGAAAGGTTTGCAGCCACAGCAGAAGCAAAGCTGGTATCATTCTTCTGCAGGCAGGTCATCCACGGACCGCGGACAGCTGTATAATCCATGGCACAGCCCATATCATACGTAGTGGCATTGGTGATGATTTCCATCATACGGATAGATTCTTCATCCCGCACATACCGGTTTTTCAGAGAAACCTCATAATATGCAGGATAATTGATATTCAGGGATTCCACAGACAGGTATTCCTTGATTACGCAAACCCGTTCCAGATCCGCAGAACCGGTACAGGGAACTGCAATACGGCTGCCGTCCATTCCGCAGTAATACTGGCTCTGGGATTCTGTCCACTTGGGATAGGGTACCAGACCGTAGTTGTCTTCCATATCTCCCAGACGAACCAGATTGCTGATGTTTGTCTGGGCAAACAGTGCGTTGCCGGAAGTGAAAATATCCAGTCCCTTGCTCTGTGCGTCCCCTGTCCAGCCATAGAAGTCGTATACATCCAGCACTACATAGTCTTTTGTCAGATATGCGGAAGATTTCAGAAACATATCGAAAAGCTGTTCATTCTGATTGATCACCGGCTTTTCCCCCGAGAAATCCACCAGCTTCAGACCGCTGCCGTAATAGGTGAAGTCGGTATAGTCATCGGTGGAGGTGATAAACCCGAACGTATCCGCTTCGGAAACTGTCCCGTCTCCGTCTGCATCCGAACCTGTTTTTTCGATCAGGGCATAGAACTGGTCATATGTCCATTTTCCATCTTTCACCATCTGATACGGATATTCTTCTCCGAGATCATCCAGAATGGCCTGATTGAACACAAGGCATTTCCCACCGGGGTTCTTGTCAAAAGCCGTGTAGGCCATCAGCATGATCCCATCGATGGACATTCCCTCATTGATGGCATGATAGTACCAGGGTCTTGTGGGATCGGTGTACGGCAGAGAAGAAGCAGGCGGCATAGCACCCTCGATCAGTGCAGAATATGCATCTGCAAATACGACAAAGTACAGGTCATAATCGTCCGTTTGCGCCCGGCCTGCCTGTTTCAGCAGTTTTCCGACTTCCCCATACTTGGCATAGGGATACCGGGTGGAAGTGATATTGATGTCAAATTTTTCCTCCGCCAGCATATTTCTCTGGTAGATGGCATCATCGATCACACTGCCGGTCAATTCTTCCTGATGCAAAAGATATTCTTCGTATTCAATGATCCGGTATTCGTATCCTTCATAAGTAACATCCGGCAGGTAGTCGGCAGCATATGCTGTTTCTTCTTCGGTTTCAGCCACAGTTTCTGCGATGGTTTCTCCTTCTGCTTCCGGCGCTGCTGTGTCTTCTCCGCCGCAGGAGGCAAGTCCGGATACACAGAGAAGCAGGGACAAAAACAGTGCTTTCCATTGGTTCTGTTTCGGTGCGTACAGTTTCATGATTGCAGTCCTTTCTTCTATAATCTGTTTTGTGGAGTGTATGCTTTCATCATATCTTCCAGCTTGCAGCAGTTTTCATATGCCGTTCTGACAAATTCCCGCAATGCCGGCGTATCGGTATACAGATGGTCATACACCAGTTCCATGGTCAGATATCCGGCATACCCATTCCCCGCCAGCGCTGCCATTTCCGCCTGCCAGTTTATGGTTCCGGAAAACGGAGTCCAGTGGTGATCGCCTTTTTTGTCATTGTCATGGACATGTGTGCCGCAGATCCGGTTTCCGAAGGCTGCCAGCACTGCTGCGGAATCTGCATGGGTCAGATAGGCGTGCCCGAAATCCCACACACCGCAGACGCCGGCAGGATCCAGATCATCGATCAGCCGCTTGTGGATAACCAGATCATGGGAGCAGAAGGTCATCGCCCAGCCGGGAAACACAGGCAGGTTTTCCACACCGACCCGGCAGCCGCAGCGTATGGCTTCCTCTACAAGAGGACGGAGATTTTTAATGTTGTGTGCATACGACTCTTCAGGAACCTCTTTTCCGTTCCCATAGAAACCGTTCTCCGGTACAGGACCTTCATCCCGGTAGTATCCTCGGGGATGGATTGCCATGATTTCTCCCCCCAGGATGGACGTGGCTTTCACACACCGCAGCAGTGCTGTTTCCATGGCCTCATCCAGAAAATCCGCTGAAATCCGCAGGTCATAGTAAGGGGCATGGGTCATCACACAGCGCAGTCCCAGCGTATCCAGCTTTGTGCGGATTTTCTCTGTTTCTGCCTGCCAGTCATCCCGATGAAAACATTTGCTGGAACCAAATCCCATGGACACATACCGGAATCCGCAGTCTGCTGAAATCTCAAGCATCTGTTCCCATTTTCCGTCATGCTGTATCTGCAGTGCAACTTTCCTTTCCATATAAAACCCTCATTTTCGTTCCTATGTATTCATACAGAATAACCGCCCGTTTCGGATCGAGTTTTGCATTCTCAGGAATGTATGACCCCGGCGGGCGGTTTATTTTATGCCAGATATACAGTGTATTCTTTTAACTTATCGTTTTTATGATACTGTTCGTGTGTACCGGTATTCCGGATGTGGAAAACCACCCGGTCTTCGTACACTTCAAATACCAGAAACTGTGCCAGTGTCGGTGTTGCGGTTCCGGGGTGATATTTCCGTTCTTCTTCCCCGCCGAAACCTTCCAGACCGTCCTCTTCAAAATACTGTCTGCCGAAAGGTCTCAGGCCACCCATATGGACGAGGGAATACGCATACTCTTTTCCACAGGAATCCTTCTCGTTCAGGTTGTCCCCGAGCGGCATATTCTGTTCATTGAGATGCAGAACCGCACCGGATGAACATTCTCTGTAACAGGAGCTTTCCCCGTGTACATGTCCGTACAGGTAGAATGTGTTCCGATGTCCCTTGAATATGTCGTAGAACAGATCTTTGTTCCCATTGATCATGGTTTCCACCAGCTTGCCGGAATTGTAATAGTATATTGCCGACAGATGCCCCACGACAAACACACATTTCTTTCCATCGGGATCAATTTCATTCAGCTTGTTCTTCACCCAGAGCAGGGTTTCATCACTGTAATATCCTTCATGGGAATTGAAGGCAGTATTGGGGTCGATATTGATACCGATAAAATCGATGCCGTTTACAGCATAATGGAATGCGCCCCAATAGAGCTCACCCGGCTTTTCTGCTGATTTCAGAACAATCTTTTCGTTCTCCGGCAGTTCTCCGAAGGCATGATCCATCAGATCATAAAAGTCTGTGGTATTATAGGGCCCGTTTTCGGCAGTCCCGATGTCCCCCAGAATCATGTCGTTGTTTCCGGCAACATACAGTACCTTTTCATCTTTTACACATTCTGCAATACACGCATTGAGTTTCTGCTTAATGTCCAGAAAATTCTTCTTGGGCAATGCACAGGATCTGTTCCAGTGGGGGTAGTCGGATATATTATCCCCTCCCACAAGCGCAATATCCGAAAGACCGAATTCTTCCATGGCAAGTTCTTTTGCCTGGATCAGTGATTTTCTGACGGTTGTGGGATAATCCAGCATTGACTGCTGAATGTGTATATCCGTGAAACAAAACCCTGTCAATCGTTTCTTCATCCTTTTTTCCTCTCTTATGTATCTTCCGCAGATTTTATGCCAGCGGACATTCGGTAATACATTTTTCTGCATTCCCCGGACGGAATTTCGTAATAGGATCCCGCTGCTTCAGGCCTTCGCTCAGCTGCTCTGCCGTAACCTTGCCGTTTGGCATGATGTGCAGTCCGGAACCGAGACAGTCGTCACCGTCTGCATTGGTCAGAACATACCGGGATGCCCACTGACAGGATGCGGTATCCAGCGGAACATACCGGAAGATATTTCCGTCGATATGGATTTCCGCAGCATCCGCTTCTTTCAGAGCATTCATCGGACAAGCGGCAATGCACTGTCTGCATGCAGCACAGACATCTTCCTGAATGGTGTTGGGCAGAACAGGATCTGCTTCCAGCACGGCATCTGTCACGATACAGATAAACTTCTGATTGACACCGTACGCTTCGGTATACAGAGACCCGGAATAGGTCAGTTCCCCCAGTCCTGCCGCTGCTGCTTCAAAGGAACAGTCAAAGGGAGAGCTGTATTCCCCGCGGGGAGAGCTGATGGGAGAGCCCATACCGATCAGGTCACGGGTCATAACTGCCTTTTTACCCACACGGCGGAGGGCCTTCACCACTTCATAGCCGATCATGGACAGTTCGTTCTGGGCCTGGGACTGGGCGAAAATGAAGGGGCCTACCGCTTCTGCAGGTTCTCTGCCAGCCCGTCTGGCAGCTTCGCCGGGATAGCTGATCCCGATTACAAGAACACTCTTTGCCCCTTCCAGATAGTCCGCAGGGGTAAACAGCTTCCGGGCAGACTCCGTGACAACCGGATCAAATACCTTGAAAATACCGTTCTTATCCTGCACATGGAACAGAACTTCTCCATCCTTGATGGGACGCAGCTGTGCAACAACATCGTCAATCCGGGATACCGGCGCAACGCCCAGCATATCGGCGCCATACTGTTCCGCAATGTCTGTCAGCACCGTCTTCAGCGGCAGTGCGGATTCTTCCCCGTCCTGCTGTACCAGGAACCAGTCCCGTTCTTCCAGCGGTGCATCGGTGACGATAATCATGCTGGCCGTGCTGTCTCCTTCCGCCAGATCCCAGTGGATATCCGGTTCCACATACGGCCGGAGGGAGCGCATATTAGGCAAGACACTGTAGCCCATTTTTTCAATTTCTCTGGCAATATCGTAGTTGGCAAAGCCAAGCCCCAGAGAAACCGCATTGTTGGCAACCCAGGAGTGCCGTCCTCTGAGTCCTGTCTGCGTGCTCTGATCTGGCGCTGGTACCACGGCTGACACAACAACCACATTTCTGGCACCCGGCAGCTTCTTTGTAAGATCACAGCCTTTTTCCAGCAGTTTTTCCCCGCTGACAATGGTAATGCGATCCGCATGATACTGCAGACCGATGCAGCTCATCCGGTCATAGATTTCACGGCTTACCGGCAGGGCGGGATCGGTGAACAGACGGCGGCGCCGGTTGTATTTGGAATATGCTTCGTCCCGGAACCGCAGATCCTTCGGTACGCATACCTTGAGACATACGCCCATCTCACCGCCGCGGCGTCCTTTTTCCGCTTCCCGTTTGATAATCACGTTTTCGTCAATCACATCGGGAATGTCGCCGTCCAGATCCAGCTCAAAGTGTTCGCCCCAGGCGCATCTCCAGAGATTCTTGTTGGCAAATCTGTGGGTATACACTTTTCCGTCCGCATCCCGGATGTTCAGCATCTTTACGCCGTTTACTTCCTTGCGGTATGCATCTGTGGGACAGTACCGGATGCATTCGCCGCACATATCACACAGGGTTCCGCCGGGCAGCAGAGGCGTGGGTTCCAGTTCCGCATCGGTGATGATGGATACGAAACGGTTGCGGGGGCCGTATTCGGGAGACAGCGCCAGACCGTTCCACCCCATTTCACAGAGCCCTGCACATACACTGGCATAAATATGGGACATATCCGGTGAAAAGACAGCATCCAGTTCCTTGTATCCGCGGTATCTCCAGATATTGGAGGAAACAATTGGTACCGCATCGTACCCGTTATTGTCCAGGAAACGGGCAATGGTAAAGGAAATGTGATCCAGTTTGGTGTTCATTGTATACTGTACGGAATAGGATTCAAAAATCTGGCTGTCCCCATGTTCGCCGCCTTCCAGTTCGATGGCCGCGTCAGGGTGGTGAATCGCACAAACAATCACTGTTTTGGCTGTGGGCATAATTCCCTTTGGACTCATTTTGATCGGCGCTTCATCAAAACGTCCGATGTTGGCAAATCCGACCAGGTCTGCTCCCAGTTCATGGGCAAGGGTCTTGATGCGCTGTGTCATTCTGGTATCCATACGGCAAGTCCTTTCCTGATGGTATGAAATATGCAGCCGGAAACCCCGGTACTGCGTCAGTTCTTTCTAACGATGGAAGTATTTATAGTATATCATGACAGTATCCGGATGTCAAGAAAAGATGTCATGTTTTTTGTTCCTGTTCCACAAATTTGTATTGAAATTCCCTGTTGTTTTTATAAAAAGTTGTTTTCACAGTTGCATTTTGCAAAAAGATATGGTACTATATAATCACGGCAAAGCCAACATACAAATGCGTAACTACCCGGAAAGGAACAGCATTATGAAAGTTTTGAATATTACGGCAGAAGAAGAGCGGATGCTTCTGAAAACAACCTGCGGCGGTGAAACGCTGACTGTCCGTGCGTACTCTCCCGCTACATGCGAACAGATCCTGATCGGCACATTTACCGCTGCCGCGGAAAACGGCATGGTTTCTGTTCCCCGTACTGTGAACGGCCGGGATGGTCTGTTCCTTCGCTGGGAGGCGGAATGCGGCGGTCAGATTCTGGAGGGGAAAAAGTATACGGAAGACCTTTGTTTTCCTGTGGAATACGATTACGAATACCCACAGACCGACAGCAAAAAGGGACTGCAGGTGACCATGATCCAGGATGCCATTGAGCTGGGAGTCCGCCATGCAGCACAGAACATCTGCATCGGAGACATTATGCGTCCCGCCGGTGCCTGTCCGAACCCCATTCTGTTTACCCATGACGGAGTGGAGTACACCTTTGACGGGGACTATATTGAAAAGTACGACAAACGGATCAAGGAGCTTTCCGACAACGGGATCATTGTCACGCTGATCCTGCTCAACTCGAAGCATTGGGCTACGGATACTTCTCCTGAGCTGTATGAAACACTCTTTCATCCCGGCTTTACCCCGTTCATGAACGAACCGGATGTGCATCTCAGTGCATTCAATGTAACAACAGACATCGGCAGCCGGTATTATTGTGCCTTCGTTGCCTTTCTGGCCCACCGGTATGCCAGACCGGACGGTAAATACGGCCGCGCAGTGGGGATGATTGTCAGCAATGAGATCAATTCCCAGTGGATCTGGGGAAATGCAGGACATAAACCGGTTGAGGAGTACATGATCGAGTACACAACCGCAATGCGGCTGGCCTGGCAGACTGCCTGTTCTGTGTACCGCAATGCCCGCATCTACATCTCCCTTGACCATTTCTGGACCGGTGCACAGAATCTCACGGAAACAACAAAGTATTACGGCAGCCGTCCCGTTCTGGAACATCTCAGCCGCATTGCCGGAACAGAAGGCGACTTCCACTGGCATGTGGCGTACCATCCATACCCGCAGAATCTGGCCTTCCCCGACTTCTGGAACGATACCACAGCGGAAGACAACAACGATACCTACCGGATCACTTTCCGGAATCTTCGGGTGCTGGCTGATTTTCTCTATCGGGAAGAAAACCTCTACCGCGGCAGCCGCCGGCGGATCATCCTGTCCGAACAGGGATTCAATTCCCACTTCACGCCGGAAAGCGAGGTTCTGCAGGCCTGTGCATATGGCCGCGCGTACCGCATCTGTATGGAAATCCCCGAAATCGACAGTTTCATCCTCCATGCCCATACGGACAACTGGCAGGAATTCGGTCTGAATCTCGGTCTCTGGCGCAGAGAAAAGGATGGCCCGAAAATGGAAGCGCCCAAGCCCATTTATTATGTATTCAAAGCCATTGACCGGAAGGACGAATCCGGGAAATACCACTGGGAACGTTACTGATATATGTTTTTCTCCCATGAATCCCAAAGGAGACTTATGTTATGAGACCGAATATTCTGTTTATACTCAGCGATGACCAGGGAGCCTGGGCTATGCGATGCGCCGGCAATACGGACATTATCACCCCGAATCTGGATCGTCTGGCGGCAGAAGGGGTACGTTTTGAAAACTTCTACTGTGCCTCACCGGTATGTTCCCCTGCCCGTGCATCCATTATTACGGGGGAAATGCCCTCCTGCCACGGGGTTCAGGACTGGCTCTGTGCCGGGAACATCACCACGGACGCACATCCCCATATGCAGTTCTCCTATCATGACGAAGGCATCGAATACCTGGCCGGTCATCCTTCCTATATTGCGGAGCTTGCCCGAAACGGGTACCGGTGTGCTTTCAGCGGAAAATGGCATCTGGGTAACCACGAACACGCCAAGGAAGGGTTTGAAAAGTGGTTTGTTCTGTCCGGCGGCGGATGCGCATATTATTCCCCGGACTTTTATGACAACGGCACCTTCTCCCATCATCATGCATATGTCACGGATGTGATCACCGATCACGCACTGGAATATCTGGATCTGCTGCAGAAGGAGGATGCGCCTTTCTGTCTGCAGGTGCATTATACAGCGCCCCATTCCCCCTGGACGCCGGAAAACCATCCGAAGGAATATCTGGATCTGTACAGAGACTGTTCGTTTACGGCTACCCCCTGTGAACCCATGCATCCGAATCAGCAGACCAGTGCGC
>JAFQGY010000379.1 GCA_017415325.1 Clostridia bacterium | reverse complement strand
TTCGTACTGTCCCTGCCTCCCATGGGCGCCATGCCCCTTGGAAATTTTCTTTCCCCCTGCAGCTGGATTCTGACGGAAAAGCTTTACCTGTATCCCCAGCTATATGATGCGGCTACCTCAGATGCAGGCGCACGTGTCACAGCCATGACCTTCGGGCTGTACCCTCTGTTCTATATGCTCTATCTGTGCCTGACCTACCTGCCGGTTCTGCTTCTCGTCCACCGGTATGCATGGAAAAAGGGGCAGAAGGAATACGAAAAACTGAAAAGGATCTACGCCGAACATGAAGCGGACGCCATGGTCAGAGACGCCGTACCCGATGCAGCAGCCAAAGTGATTCCGGAACACAAGGAAAAGGCCTTTGATCTCTACAACACCTTTCATGGGAAACGGCCGAAAAAGTAGGGTTTTCCTGACGAATCCACTCCTCGTCAAACTGCACAAAAACTTCTTCCCAATTTTATAAAAATCTCCCCATTGCCTATTGCAGCGGCGGCGCAAATATCGTATACTATGTACGTTTGGGCCTGCCGCTGTTTCTGTTTTCGCCGCATTTGCCAAAGCGAATAGACAGCCATGGCTACTTTACCGCAACAGGGAGAACCTCCTCTATGAACCATACACTGCGAGAACCCCGGCTGCCTTCCCTGCCCCATATAGGACAGCTTATCGGCTCCTTTATCCGCAAGAATACCGTTCTCTGCATCGCCGCCGTTCTGGCTCTGGTGACTGCCGTGATCGTGCCCCCGGATCTGACCTACCTGACGTATTTCGATACCCGTACACTGACCTGCCTGTTCTGCACTCTGGCCATGGTCTGTGCCCTGCGGAATATCCGGTTCTTCACCTGCATTGCGGAAAAGATCATCACCGTTACGAAAAATCTCCGCCGGAGTGTGCTGGCGCTGGTATATATCACCTTCATCGGCTCCATGCTCATTGCCAACGACATGGCGCTGCTGACCTTCCTGCCTCTGGGGTATATCGTACTCCACACCACCGGCAAGGAACAGTACATGGCCTATGTATTCATTCTGCAGAACATTGCGGCCAATCTGGGCGGGATGCTGACCCCCTTCGGCAATCCCCAGAACCTGTATCTGTACTCCCGCTTCGCCATTCCCACGGCGGAATTCATGGGCGTGATGATCTGGCCCTTCCTGGTAGCGGTAACCCTGATTACCGTATGCTGCCTACTGTTCCCCGCAGAATCTCTGACCGTGAAAGATTCCGGAATCAAGCTGCCGGCAAAGCGTACTGCGATCTACCTGCTCCTGTTTGCTTTCTCTATTGCCATCGTGTTCCGTGCGCTGCCTTACTGGCTGGGACTGATCGTGATTCCCGCCGCCCTGCTGTTCATGGACAGAAAAGCCCTGAGTGCGGTGGACTATCCTCTGCTGTTTACCTTTGTATGTTTCTTCATTTTCTCCGGCAACATGGCCCGGATTCCCGCTGTGGAACAGTTCATGGCCGCTCTGCTGAACAAATCCGTGCTGGTGGTGTCCACTCTCTCCTGCCAGTGCATCAGCAATGTCCCCTCCGCCATCCTGCTGTCCCGGTTCACCGACAACTGGCAGGAACTGCTGCTGGGCGTCAACATCGGCGGTGCCGGTACCATCATCGCTTCCCTGGCCAGCCTGATCACCTTCCGGGAGTACATGAGCCACAACCCGGGCAAGGCCGGCTACTATATGGGCCGCTTCTCCCTGATCAACTTTGCGTTCCTGGGAATCCTGCTGGGCTTCTGCATGATGCTGGTACGGATCTGGTAAAATCAAACAAAAAATATTGCTCCTGTCTGTGGAAACTGTTCTGCGGGCAGGAGTTTTCACTTCGGTGACAAAATCACGGAATTTCTTTCCGGGATGGGGTATACTATAGCCACAAGGAAAAAGAAGGAGTATGGTATATGGAACACATCTACGACATGATCATTCTCGGCGGCGGCCCCGGCGGATACACGGCAGCTCTTTATGGCGCCAGAGCGGGACTGGACACGCTGCTTCTGGAAAAAACGACCCCCGGCGGACAGATGGCCCTTACCCATCAGATCGACAATTACCCCGGCTTTGACGAAGGGATCGACGGTTTTTCTCTGGGCATGAAAATGCAGCAGGGAGCGGAACGGTTCGGCGCAAAATCCGTCATGACAGAAGTGCTTTCGGTACATCTGGACGCTCCCGTCAAACGGATCGAAACGGACTCCGGAGAATATCTCGCCCGGACGGTGGTATTGTCCACAGGTGCAAATCCCCGGCCGCTGGGTGTGGCAGATGAAAGTCGTTTTCTGGGACGGGGAATCCACTACTGCGCAGCCTGTGACGGCATGTTCTACCGGGGGAAAACGGTGGTAGTGGTGGGCGGCGGCAATACGGCGGCTGCGGATGCCCTGCTGCTTTCCCGGGTGGCCAAACAGGTCATTCTGGTACACAGACGGGATACGCTGCGTGCTACGAAAATCTATCATGAGCCCCTGATGCAGGCGAAAAACGTGGAACCTCACTGGAACAGTACGGTGGTGTCCCTGCTGGAGAATGAAAACGGACTGTCCGGCGTGAAGCTGCGGAATGTGCAGACGGGTGAAGAATCCGACATTCTCTGCGACGGGGTGTTCGTCAGCATCGGCAGAAATCCTGCAACGGATCTGTTCCGGGGACAGATTGCACTGGATGATGGCGGATACGTAATCGCCGATGAATCCACGAGAACGAACCTGCCTGGTGTGTTTGCGGTGGGAGATCTGCGGACGAAAGCCCTGCGGCAGATCATCACGGCGGCCTCCGATGGCGCTGTGGCGGCGTTTTATGCAGAAGAATACCTGGCAGAAGCGGGCGCAAGTGTCGGTTGACAGGCAGAAACAGGGATTTGGTGGACAAAAATCCGGAAATGTGGTATACTGACGGCAGAAAACCACACAAGGAGTGAATCGTATGACCACAGGAGAACGGATCCGTATTCTGCGGATGGAGAAAGGACTGTCGCAGGAAGGGCTGGCAGATGCGCTGGATGTGACAAGACAGGCAGTGAGCCGATGGGAGACAGATGCTTCTCTGCCGGATATTGACAAGCTGATCGGGCTGTGCGACCTGTTCGGCGTGAGTCTGGATTATCTGGTACGGGGGAAGGAATCCCATACCGGAACGCCGGCGGAAGAAGCGGAACCGGCCGCACAGACCTATTCCATCCCCATCAGCCGCACCACTGTTGCCGGAATCCTCTGTATAGTTCTGGGGATTTCCGCCGCCCCTCTGCTGATATTTGCGTTCTCCCCCATTGTCAGTGTGAATACCCTCCTTTTCACACTCACCCCCGTAGCACTGCTGCTGGCAGGGATTCTGCTGCTGCTGAAACGGAAACCTTCCCTGCTGTGGTGCTGCTGGGGACTGCTTCTGACGGGGGCACTGTTCTATACAGCGAAAACTTCCCGGAATCTGTCCGATATGATCCGCGGTTCCCTGACCAGATATCCCTCCCTGCTGTACAGCAACTGGGACGACTACAAACTGCTGATGCTTGTATGGGTTCTGTTCGGTGTTCTGATTGTCGGTATGATGCTGTGGACTGTACTGCGGTACCGGAAAACCGGGCTGGTGCATCATCGGATGCGATATTTTCTGGTTTCCGGCAGTCTATTTCTCGGTTCCACAGCACTGCTTACCCTGATCGCCCGGCAGATTGTCAGAAATATCAGCAGCATTGTCATCATCCCCATGTGGCTGTACCTGCTGTTCTGGCTGGCGGTACTGTCGCTGACCTATTGTCTCGTTTGGCTTCTGTCTCCTGCCAGATCCAAAGATTCCCCCAAAACTCCATAAACAGCACAAAAACGGACTCCGCACTGTTGGAATCCGTTTTCTTATGCTCGTATGTTCGTGTTTTCCACTGCGGTTTTCAACAGGTTGTTGATAAGTTCCCGCGAAACTCTGTGGATATTGTCAATTTCTCTCTGAAAAACATCTTTCGGAAATCATTCCTGTGGAAAAGCTGCCCGTATTCCCATCCAAATACCATTACACCGGCACAGCGGCAGTCATCCAGTCGGCCACGGAACGAAGTATCCCGCCCTCTTCCACGGATACAGCATCCGGAATGGCAAAATACAGAGGAGAATGTCCGCTGACCTTTGCAAGGAACAGGCATGCCGCCAGATAGGTTCCGGCCGGGGAAGGATGAGAGCCGTCGGGGTTGTACAGCTCAATTTCCGGATGCAGAGCACGCATCTGTCCAAAGGCCTTTCCTACAGGAACCGCTTCACCGTCCACTGCTTCTGCCGCCGCCCCATAGGATGCTGTCATCCGGGTCAGCATTTCGTCATATCCAAGGCCTGTACCCGCCAGCTTTTCGGAACCGTATTTATACGCCCAGGTCTGGTAGAACAGGATCATCTGCCCCGGCTTCAGCAGTGCATGCATATCCAGTGCCGCCTGCCGGAACGCTGCGGGATCCTTGACCGGGTGAAAGCTCTGGTTCTGGAACACCACATAGTCCCAGTTGTCCCCTTCGTATACAGCCTTCCATTTTTCGTACAGCTCGTCCGCCGGATCTGCAAACTGATGCAGATAGGCACCACCGCGGGTTATACTGTCCGTGGTCAGGTCGATCCCGGCTTTCTTCGCCAGTTCGGTGGTCATGGCCGGCAGGTCGTTGAAATACGTATAGCTGTTGCCCAGAAATAATACCTTCATGTTGTCCTCCTTCTGGTTGGTTTGTATTTTCTTCCTTAATATATGTACATGTCCGTATAAAGAGAACGGTCTTCCGCAGAAATCTCTCCCTGTGGAAAACCGTTTTTCTCTATGGGTTAATGCTTGCCGTAGGAGTTGATGTCCATGCCCACCAGCACCTTTTCGGTATCGCTGATGATCTTTTCCATCAGGTCCACGTAGCAGTAGAATTCCCCTACCCCGTTCACCGTCACAAACGCACGTCTGGTGGTGTACTGGTAGAACTTGTATTCCGTGGTTTCCCCGTTCTGGGTGGTATAGGAGAAAGTCAGCAGCAGCTTGTCCGGGTCGGAGGTCAGTGCAGTCTTTTCTTCTTCACTCAGGGGGGTGTATTCCTGCAGGATCACAGACAGCAGGGTCTTGTAGAACTGCCGGAAGTTGTAAATGTTGTTGTTGTCGATGTGCTGCCCGTCGCTGCAGTCCACAGCCAGAGTAGCGTTGCCTTCTTCGTTGGTGCCGTGGTGCAGCTTGAAGGATACGTCCAGTTCTCCGTCGCCGGATTTCACGGACATGGTATCCACGCTGGTCACGTACGCCTGGAAGGGATACTCGGAAATCCACTTGAACATGCCGTAGTCCACAAAGCCCAGCTTGGCTGCTTCCACCTTGGCCACCAGCTGATAGCCGTACAGGTTGGAAACGGCGTAGTAAGTACCGTCCTTCTGCAGTTCAGACACAAAGATGTAGAACGGGATGTCCTTGAAGGTATAGGAAATGGTATAGGCGGGGTTGGCCAGACCATACTTTTCCAGTTCTTCTTCGCTGGGGCCGATTTTCACGGTTTCCAGCCCGGTCAGTGCCATGAAGTTGTACAGGATCTCGTAGTACAGGTTGGAGTTGGGTTCGTAGTTGGTGGGGTAGGTCATCTTGACTTCCACGATGGCGTCGGGATTGTTCTTTTCGGATTCGTCCTTGTTCACCAGACGCAGGAACAGTTCATCGCCCCGCCAGATGGTGAAGTTGTCCGCTTCAAAGTAGTCGTTCTGGGACATACCGGCGGTCAGCAGAGGGGTAATCATCTTTTCCACCGGCTGCAGCATGGTGTCTGCCAGAGTGGTGGACAGGATATACACGGTGTCACGGCCTTCGTAGGAGCAGTAGTAGCCCCCTTCGGTCACCAGAATATCCCCTACGTTGACCTGATGCACATCCCCTTCGGTGGTGGTCAGGATCCAGTATGCCTGAGGCTTGTCCAGACCGTATTCCTGCATCTGTTCGGGGGTGGCATTATCCGTCACCTTCATCATGGCAAGGGTATACCCGGCGGATACCACGTAGGAAGCAAACAGTTCCTGGTCGTATGCCATGCCTTCGTAGCCCTTCAGAACGAAATTGTCGGAGGAGTCACGGTAGAAGGTGTAGCTGCCGAATTCGTTATGCACTTCAATGGACTGGATCCCGGATCTTTCCACCTGGGGGAACATCAGATACCGGTCGTTGGAGCCCACTTCTTCCCCTTCCACGGTTTCCAGCGCCACGGTTTCTTCCGGTTCTTCTTCCAGCAGGGGCGCTACCACTGCGAAATACAGCACCAGCATCACCACAAAAGCGATGGCAAAACCAATGGCAAATATTTTTTGCTGTTTGATCATAATACTATCCTTCTTATACGGTTATGCGTGCTTTCTGCGGGTCACCACATAGAATCCGCAGGCGGCAACGATCACGGGGATCACCAGCGTCATGGCAGCGGTCCAGTTGTTGGCTTCGTCCGTGGTGATGGTGATTTCGTCATCGTCGAAGGGCTTGAAGTCCAGTACGGCCAGCACTCTTTCCCGGCCTACCGCCTTCATGGCAGCGCTGAGAATGTCCTTGTTGGCGTAGGAATTGGAAACCACATATGCCCCGTCGGAGAAGGTGGGAGAACCGGCGGCAATGACATAGGAGTAGTAATACTCGTTGTCCACGATTCTGGTTTCCCGGGAGATGGTCATGACATTGTAGGAACCCACTTCGGTGACTTCGCCGTCCACCACCAGTTCGGAGGTTTCATGGGACTTCAGAACGGGAGAAACATCACGGGAGCCGGACAGGTCGCCGCCGGATTCCCACAGGATGTCGATGGGCATGGACTTGTAGATCATGGCCTTGGGAGGCGTTGCCAGAGCAGACAGCTCGGAGTAAATGGAGGCACCCAGGGTTTCGGACTGGTATTCGGTCACGATGCCGTAGCCGTCCACGGTCATGGCGTGTTCCTTGTCACGGATATAGGTATCGCTGACATAGGTGATACCCCATTCTTCCAGGAATTCGTTCAGGTTGGTCAGGTTGTCCACATACTGGGGTTCTGCGAATACCAGCAGGCATCCGTAGTCGTCCAGGAAATTGTCGATCTTCTTGATTTCGTTGAACTGATCGGCTTCCGCTTCGCTGCCGGTGAAGTCATACCGGGGGTTGTAGATCACCAGAATCCGGCAGTCATCGTCCAGCTCTTCGTTGGCAAGGTTCACGGGCTTCACTTCAAAACCGTTGTCGGCGAAGATGGTGGCCAGGTTACCGGCACCGTTGGAGTTCATATCTTCCCCGTGTTCGGTGGTGAAGGATACGATGGGGGTTTCGGTCTGGGTTACCTGCATGATCCCGGAGATCAGCTTGTATTCGCCGTTGTAGGCCCATACGTATTCGTAGTTTTCATCGAAGGTGAAGAACGCTTCTGCCTTGAAGATACGCACTTCATCGCCGCTGACTACCACAACGGAGTCGGAGTCGATGTCGGTATTGGTGGTGTTATAGTATCCCCGGAAATAGGAGGGCTGCTTCAGCACGTTTACGCATTCCACCTTGATGTTGGAGAATTCTTCTTCCAGCTGCAGGGCGGTGGTGTATACGTAACGCATGTAATCGGAGTCGGTGCCGTTCATCAGCACGTCGGGTTCGGACGCAAAGATGATCTGCACTTCGTCGGTGATGTCGGACATGATTTCCTTGGCTTCGTCGGACAGGGTGAATACCTGCTCGCCGGTCATGTCGATGAACCAGTTATACCGGGCAGCCAGGGCGGTGAAGATGATATTGAAAATGACGATGATGGCGATGAAACCGATGGTAAAGGCGGTGGCCATGGAACCGTATTTGAATTTTCTGCTCTGATAGAAGCTGTTTCTCATTTTGCACTCTCCTATCTTTCCTTACGCGTACCGTCTTCTCTCGTACACACGGACAGCCAAGAACAGGAAGATGGCGGTGATGGAGAGATAGTACAGGGTGGCAGCGATATCGAAAATACCGTAGGTGAAGTTTACGTAACGGCTGTAAATGGAAATCCAGCTCAGCACGTAACGGATGATGTAGGTGTCGATCAGGTTGTTGAAGATGGCGGCGCCTGCAAAGCCCACCAGGATCCCCATGGTACCGATGGAAGCGGTCACGGCGGATTCGGTCAGGGTGGAGACGAAAATCCCCACGGCGATGAAGCAGGTACCGATCAGCAGCATGGCGATCAGACAGCCGAAGGCCTTTGCCACATTGGGTTCACCGTACTTCAGCAGGGGCAGATAGTACAGGCAGGATGCCAGCACGGTCATGGCGAACATGGTAAATGCGGCAAGGAACTTGGCCATCACCATACCGGTAATGGAAACGGGAGAAGTCATCAGAATCTGTTCGGTCTTGGCACGGCGTTCTTCCGCAAAGGAGCGCATGGTCAGGATCGGAATCATCACGATATAGCCGAAGATCATCAGCTGGAAATACCCGGAAATGTCGGAAGTCTGGGACTGGAGGGTACTTACGGCGAAAATGAATCCGGACACAGCAAGGAACACGGCGATAAACACATACCCCAGAGGAGTCGTGAAATATGTGCGCATTTCCTTCTTATAGATTGCTAACATAGTTTTATATACTCCGTACTCTTAATTTATCTTCTTCTGTTCAGGTCGGCGTCCATGATCTTGATGAATACTTCTTCCAGATTCATCCCCACGGCTTCCAGACCGATGATGGGCCAGTTATGTTCGCTCATGGTATAGAACAGGGCCTTGCGCAGGTCGTTGCCCTTTTCGGCTTCGATCTGGAAGGTATAGCTGTCGGCGTCCCGTTCTCCGGTGGCTTCCACAGCTACCACGCCGGGAATCCCGTTCAGCGCTGCCTGTACTTCTCTCTGGGGGCCGCAGACCTTTACATTGTACTTGCGGTTTTCTTCCACCACTCTGGTGATGTTTTCGGTCTTTTCGTCGGCGATGATCTTGCCTTCATTGATGATGACGATCCGGTCACAGACGGCCTGTACTTCGGAGAGGATGTGGGTGGAGAGGATCACGGTGTGGTTCTGCCCCAGGTTCCGGATCAGGTTCCGGATTTCGATGATCTGCTTGGGGTCAAGACCTACGGTGGGTTCGTCGAAGATGATCACGGGCGGGTTGCCTACCAGTGCCTGTGCGATGCCCACACGCTGTCTGTACCCTTTGGACAGGTTCCCTATCAGTCTGTGCCGCACGTCGTCGATCTTGGTGACCATGCGGATTTCCATCAGGTGCTTGTCCCGGTTCAGCTTGCAGTGCTTGATTTCGTATACGAAGTTCAGGTATTCGTCAACGGTCATGTCGGGGTATACCGGGGGCTGTTCCGGTAGGAAACCGATGAGCTTCTTGGCTTCGTAGGGATTTTCCAGGATGTCGATGCCGCCTACCTTGGCTTCCCCCGAGGTGGAGGACAGGTACCCGGTCAGGATGTTCATGGTGGTGGACTTACCGGCTCCGTTGGGCCCCAGGAAACCGACGATTTCCCCCTTGCCTACCTTGAAGCTGATGTCGTCAACGGCAAACTTGCTGCCGTAGTTTTTCACCAGGTTGGTAATTTCTATCATATCGGATAGTTCTCCCTTTTGGATTTGTCAGTGCGTTCCTCCCGGGACATAAATAATCCGGGATTCATGCAGAAACCATTTCAAATAGTATATCACAGATTTATAAATAAATCTTGAACAAGGGTGTACAAAACCCCTGTTTTCTGTGATTTTTGTGTGATTATTTACGGATTTGTCGGTGAAACGGCATATCCGGGCAGAATTCCCACGGCCGCCCCCAGTGCTCCCCGTTTTCCGCCGGTGAATCTGTGGGAATGGAAGGTCACAGGATCGCACATGGTACAGTGGGGGGAAACGTCAATCTGCTCCCGTTTCACCCCGGCCGTCATCAGCCAGTGCAGGTTCATGCCGGTCAGATCCGCCGTATACTTCTGTACGCCGTTTTCGTCAATACGTCTTGGTATACAGTACGCATGGGCAAAGGCTTCCCCAGCCATTTTCGTCACAGACTCCAGCAGATCCGCACCCACTTCATAACAGCAGGTACCGATATGGGGCCCGATAGCGGCACGGATGCTTTCCGTCAGCGCACCGAGAGCGGTCATTTTTTCCACAGCCGCCCGGACAATCCCGCCGCCGCTGCCCTTCCATCCGGCATGGACAGCCCCCACCACGGGAGCACCGTCAGCTTTCCGTCCGGCCAGCAGCACCGGGGTACAGTCCGCAATCCGGATGATGGGCAGCACACCGGGCACATCGGTCACAAACCCGTCGCAGTCTTCCCCGGCAGGCACTGAAAATCCTTCTCCGCAGTTTTCCGAAGACAGGACACGCACATCCGTACCGTGTACCTGAGATGCACTGACCAGATTTTCCATATGCAGCGCACCGCCGGACAGGGCAGAGGCAAAAATCTCCCCGTTGCGGCGTACGGTATCGTCTTCGTCTTCCCTGCCCATGGCCAGATTCATTTCTCTGGTGTAAGGATGGGTACTGACGCCGCCGAACCGGGTGGAAAAACCGTGGCAGATGCCGGGAAGATCCAGCAGGGAACTCTGCAGTATGATGCCGTTTCCGGTAAACATAAAACCTCACAAAACGCAGGAAAACCGGCAGCTCCGATTTTGCACGGAAACCGCCGACTTTCGCTGATATTTTCAGATCATTCAGGTGGAATTACTTCAGCTCGATCAGGCTGTCGTCCCACATTTCAGGCTTTTCGTAGCCCAGCAGGTTCACAACGGTGCCTGCCACGGAGGACAGACCGAAGTGACCGTCGTCTTCCTTCACAGTGTATGCATCCTTGGTCACATTGTCATAGAGGATGCAGGGAACCTTGTTCAGGGTGTGGCTGGTCTTGGCCTTGAGAGAACCGTCCTTGTTCCGCTTGGGGGCGCCGGTCTTCTTGTCCACTTCAGCCATTTCGTCGGCGTTCCCGTGGTCAGCGGTGATCAGGGCAACAGCACCCACCTTGTCCACCACGTTCAGGATTCTGCCCAGCTGCAGGTCCAGGGCTTCCATGGAGCAGATGGTGGCTTCCAGAGAACCGGTGTGGCCAACCATATCGCCGTTGGGGAAGTTCACCCGCAGGCAGTCGTACTTGCCGGATTCCAGGGCTTCGATCAGCTTATCGGTGATTTCGGCGCACTTCATCCAGGGTCTCTGTTCAAAGGGAACGATATCGGAGGGGATTTCCACGTAGGTTTCCAGCTCGTCGGAGAACTTGCCGGAGCGGTTGCCGTTCCAGAAATAGGTTACATGGCCGTACTTCTGGGTTTCGGAGATGGCGTACTGATTAATGCCGGCATCTGCCAGATATTCGCCCATGGTGTTGGTGATTTCCGGAGGAGAAACGAGGTAGCGGCTGGGGATATGCAGGTCGCCGTCGTATTCCAGCATACCGGCGTACAGCACATTGGGAACTCTTACTCTGTCAAACTTATCGAAGTCTGCACCGGCTTCGAAGGTCTTGGAGATTTCGATGGCACGGTCGCCGCGGAAGTTGTAGAAAATTACGGAGTCACCGTCTTCGATGGTACCCACAGGCTGACCATTTTCCCCGATTACGAAGGGATCCAGATCCTGGTCGATGGCGCCGGTTTCGGCACGGTAGGTTTCCACAGCTTCATGTGCGGATGCAAACAGTCTGCCGTCTCCCAGTACATGGGTCTTCCAGCCGGCTTCCACCATTGCCCAGTTGGCTTCGTAACGGTCCATGGTGATCTTCATTCTGCCGCCGCCGGATGCAATCTTCACGTCGCAGGTTTCATCCCGCAGAGAGGACAGGAAATCTTCAAAGGGATCGATATAGTCGAATGCGGAGGTTTCGCCAACGTCACGGCCGTCCAGCAGAATATGGATGCGGATCTTGGCAACACCTTCTGCCTTGGCCTGGTTCAGCATAGCCTTCAGGTGGTCGATGTGGGAGTGTACGTTCCCGTCGGAGAACAGACCGATAAAGTGCAGGGTGGAGCCGTTGGCCTTCACGCCCTGTACCAGAGTCTTCCAGGTTTCGGAAACAAACATCTTACCGGTTTCGATGGAGTTGGAAACCAGCTTGGCGCCCTGTGCGAACACCTGCCCGGAGCCCAGTGCGTTGTGGCCTACTTCGGAGTTGCCCATGTCGTCATCGGAGGGCAGACCTACAGCGGTACCGTGTGCACGCAGTTTGATCACCGGATAGTTGGCCAGCAGCTTATCCAGATTGGGCGTTCTGGCCAGAGAAACCGCATTGGCTTCTCCCGCAGGGGCAAGACCTACACCGTCCATTACGATGGTCAGTACCGGACGCACGCCGGCAAAACCGGAATTCTTCACTAATGTTTTCATTCGTTTTTCTCCTTGCTCGTTTGTATATAAATATATTTTTTGACCTGGATATATGGGAGCCTCTCCTGACTGTCTGTTCTGGGAAACGTTTGCTTTTTCACTCTGTCAGAAGCTCCACCTGTCCGCCTTCTTTTGCTGCGGGATACACATTCCATATGGGCACGCCCGCCTGTCTGGTAAGCCGGATGGTCTGGGCGGTACCGCCTTTGGGAGAACCGTTCCAGCAGGCGATACACCTTCCGGAATGTTCCACCATATACTGATTCCGCTCCTTCATGCAGCCGTCTCTGTAGAAATCGGTCATATACACAACAGCCTGTGCGTTGGCCTTCACGGCGTGATACAGGCGGATATTGTCCGGACCGCTTTTGCCGTAGAGCCATCTTGCTGTCTGATCCCGGCAGGGGAGTACCATCACCAGTCGGACATCCCGTCTGAATTCCTGTCGGAGCAGGGCCACTGTCCTTGCACAGAACAGGTCGAACCCCATAGCGCCGCCGTTGCAGAAGTACAGGTATCCTTCCTCCGCCATATGCAGGATACACCGCACCAGAGAGGGGTACATGAACCGCTTCTGTTCCTCGGAAAGAAACCGGTGCCCGGTGAAAAAGCATGTGTTGTCCGGCCGCATATCTTCCGGCAGAATCAGCCTGTCCGACAGGGTTTCCGGGGAAAGTTCCATGGCAGACACCGCCTTTCCTGTTAGATGGGGAGGGCACACTTCCGGAATGCGCCGCGCCGCCTTGACAAATCCGCCGTCCCTGTGCTATACTGATGCAAAAGCACCGAAGAGGAGGAGCCCATGCAGATTCACATCGCCACCGCTGACCGGCACACAGACGCCCTTCTGCAGGCAGCTCTGCCGCTGTTTGAAGCCCGGCTGAATATTCTTGTCCGCACAGGGATTGTGTTTCTGACGGATGATGAAACATACGCCGGTCTGCCGGACAGAGAAGATGCCTCCGCTGTATTTGTATTCTACCGGCATGACACATGGCTCAGCGATCCGCAGCACATCAGTCTCACGGAATCTCCCGTTCTGTACACAGCGCTACCCTGGCCTGTATCGATCCCCGCACTGGAAGAAGCAATTCTCCGGCCGGACACAGGCAGTGCAGCCGTACTCCCGGCATCCGCACTCCGCTTTTCTCCGGATGACCGCACAGTCCGCTGCGGCACAGACACCGTCCGGCTCACCGACAAGGAATACCGCCTGCTGACCATTCTGTATGAGCATCAGGGGGAAGCGGTGGACAAGGGAACGCTGCTGTCCGTTGTCTGGCCGGATGGGGTGGAAGGCAATGTATGCGAGGTAAACATGACCCATCTGCGCCGGAAGCTGACGCCGCTTCTGGGTGACGGAGCCATCGGCAGCATCCGCGGGAAGGGATACATCCTGCGCCTGCCGTGAAATTCCATACCACCTTATATTATACCATAAATTCCGCAGGTTTTACAGGCTTTTGGCAAATATTCTTGCGGGATTTTTCACGTTTTTTCAGCTTTTTCCCTCTATCCGGCATGTGACATTTTTCTCCTGTACGCCAGTACCAAAAATCCCGCCGCAAAAAACGAAAATTTTCGTAAAATACCCGTTTACAAACCACGCCGGGCAGTGTATAATAAAGTTGGACTATAACCGGAAAGAATCGGATCCGGAAACACCTCCAGAGAGCAGCTTATCTCCGGTGCAAGAGCTGCGTGTTTCCTCCGGCTGTGCATCCGGTTGACCGGGTATGATGCCCTGTCGGTCTCATTTTGTAATGAAATGCGCCTGACCCCCGTTAGAGGGTACATTATGAGTGAAACAAAAGAGTGGGACCGCGATTTTCGCCTCTTTTCCTCCGGTTTTTTGGATATGCCGGCGGAGGGAGGCTTTTTGTTTTCCCCTCTCCTGTGAGGTAAGCTATGAAAATTGGTCTGACATATCAGAAAGCGGACGAAAAGCCCGTACGGGTACAGCTGAAGCTGGAAAATAAAATCGAAAAAAATATCTGCAAAGCCATCCGGATCATTCTGGACGACGTGGATTCCATCTGCGAACGGGACCCTGCGGCACTGGGCCGGGCGGAAGTCCTGCTGATGTACTCCGGTGTCCATGCCGTGATGCTGTACCGGATTGCACATCTGCTGAATGAAAAGGGACTGCCCCTTTCCGCCAGAGCCGTCTCCCAGATCACCCGGTTTCTCACCGGTATCGAAATCCACCCGGGTGCCACCATCGGCAAGGGTCTGTTCATTGACCACGGTTCGGGGGTTGTCATCGGGGAAACCGCCGTGGTGGGTGACTACTGCACCATCTATCAGGGCGTGACCCTGGGCGGTACCGGGAAGCAGACCGGGAAGCGGCATCCAACCCTTGGCAACAACGTCATGGTCGGCTCCGGCGCCAAGCTGCTGGGGAACTTCACCGTAGGGGACAACGCCAAGATTGCCTCCGGCGCTGTGGTACTGGAAGACATTCCGGAAAACAGCACCGCTGTAGGGGTACCCGCCAAAGTCGTCCGCCGGAACGGTGCCAAAGTGGAGGAAACCCATTCCCGGCATCCCCAGCCCGACCTGGACCAGGTACACATTCCCGACCCTGTGGCAAACGAAATCGCCGCTGTGGTACGCCGTCTGGAGGCGGTGGAAGCCCTGCTGAAGGAAAAGGAAAACACGGAAACCGGCACTGCCCCGGATGCCTCTGCCGTGATCGGATAAAAAAGTCACGATTCGGACAAATCTGCGGCAGGAAATGCGGAAATCTCTGTAGTATAATAGGGATATTTCCAAGCAACTGTTTTCTGAGAAAGGAGCGGGCAGACGATGGTACTGCACCATGACGCTGCCCTACATGATATGATGCGATGTCCCCGCTGTCAGCAGGAAAACCCGGAAGGCGGTCAGTTCTGTATCCGGTGCGGCCTTCCTCTGACCCCGGAAGCACAGGCTGCCTATGCCATGGACGCACCCCGGCGGAACTCCCCTTCCCGGGCAGGCAGGTTTCTCTCCGGGATTGCCAAAGCCGTATGCTATGTGCTGCTGTTTATCCTGATCCAGTCCTCAGTGATCGGTCTGTACAGCATGTATTACGCTGTGGGGGAGATGGGCGGCATCTTTGCCGACGCCTACAGTGATCCCTCCGCTCTGCCGGAAACCTTTGTATACGATATGTCGGAAGAACTGATGCAGGCGGTGTATGAAAACATCTCCATGCTGACGCTGATCTCCGGCATCCTGACGATCCTGTTTCTGGCCATCTTCTTTGCCCTGCGCCGGAAGAATCTGTTTGCGGAATGCGATCTGCGGCCTGTGAAGCCCTCTGCCCTGCTCTGGTGCGCTCTGGCGGGAACGGCATTCAATGTGGTGCTTTCCGTGACCATTTCCCTGCTGCCGCTGCCGGAAGCCTGGTTTGCCGGACTGGATGAACAGTACCAGTATCTGGGGGAATCCAATATCCTTCTGGAAATTCTGTCCACCGCCGTCATCACCGGTCTGGTGGAGGAAGTGATTTTCCGGGGGCTGTCGGAATCCCGGATGCGCCGGGGGATGCCCGGGTGGCTGGCGGTGATTCTGTCCGCCCTGCTGTTCGGGGTATGCCACGGTACGCCCATTGCCATCGGGTATGCCACACTGCTGGGAGCGGTATTCTCCCTTATGAACCGGCGGTACGATTCCATCCTCCCCTCTGTGGTCATGCATATGTTCTTCAATGCGGCCGCTCTGTGGTTTGTCACCAATGACACCCTGCTGGTGCTGGCCATGTATCTGATCTGTCTCGGCGTTCTGCTGGGCAGTCTGTACCTGTACTTCCGACATCCTGCCGAAGAGAACGAACCGGACGAAATGCCGGAAACCCAAACCCCCTCCCAAACCACAAACAACAACCAACTCTGAAAATATAAGAACGATCATCAAGGAGATTTATCATGCAGTTATACAACAGCCTTACCCATACCAGAGATGAATTTGTCACCCACGAACCCGGCAAGGTCGGCATGTACACCTGCGGCCCCACCGTATACCACTTCGCCCACATTGGGAATCTGCGTTCCTACATCATGGAAGACGTACTGGAAAAGTATCTGCGGTACACCGGCTACGAAGTGAAGCGGGTCATGAACATCACCGACGTGGGCCATCTGTCCAGCGACGCCGACACCGGGGAAGACAAGATGCTCAAGGGTGCAAAGCGGGAAAAGAAGACCGTCATGGAAATCGCAAAATTCTATACCGACGCTTTCTTTGCCGACTGCGCCAAGCTGCACATCAAGATGCCCGACGTTGTGGAACCCGCCACCAACTGCATCCCGGAATTTATCCAGATGGTAGAAGGACTGATCGAAAAAGGGTACGCTTATCTGGCAGAGGGCAACGTGTACTTTGACACCTCCAAACTGGAAGAATACTATGTGTTCAACAAGCAGGAAGCGGAAGACCTGGCTGTAGGCGTCCGGGACGGCGTGGAAGAAGACACCGCCAAGCGCAACAAGACCGACTTTGTGCTGTGGTTCACCAAGTCCAAGTTTGAAGACCAGGAGCTGAAATGGGATTCTCCCTGGGGCGTAGGCTATCCCGGCTGGCACATCGAATGCTCCGCCATCAGCCTGAAGCATCTGGGTGAATACTGCGACCTGCACTGCGGCGGCATCGACAACGCCTTCCCCCACCACACCAACGAAATCGCCCAGAGTGAAGCATATATCGGCCACGAATGGTGCAGACAGTGGTTCCATGTACTGCATCTGAACACCAACACCGGCAAGATGTCCAAGTCCTCCGGGGAATTCCTGACCGTTTCCCTGCTGGAAGAAAAGGGCTATTCTCCGCTGGTATACCGTCTGTTCTGTCTCCAGTCCCACTACCGGAAGTCTCTGGTATTCTCCTGGGAAGGCATGGACGGCACCAAGACTGCCTACAACAAGCTGGTGGCCAAGATTGCGACCCTGAAGGACGGCGGCGAAATCGATCAGGCACAGTTTGATGCTCTGAAACAGCGGTTCACCGACGCCATGGACAACGACCTGAACACTGCCCTTGCCATCACCGCTCTGTATGACGTACTGAAGGCCAAAACAAACGATGCCACCAAGCTGGCGCTGATCCGGGACTTTGAAACCGTACTGGATCTGGGGCTCATCGAAGAAGCCGCCAAAGTTGCCGAGCTGCAGGCTGCCGCCAAAGCCGCCGCTGCCGTCACCGAATGGGTCATCACCTGCGAAACCCCCGGTCTGGACGAAGGATTCATGAAGGAAGTGGAAGAGTTGATTCAGGCCAGAGCAGACGCCAAGAAGGCCAAGGATTTTGCCAAAGCCGACGAAATCCGGGATACTCTCACCGGCATGGGCGTAACGCTGAAGGATTCCAAGGGCGGCGTGAGCTGGACGAAGGGCTGATGAAAAGATAAGAAGTCAGAAATAAGAGATAAGAAACAGGAAAACCGAAGCATACTGTACCCTCGGATACAGTGTCTGCTTCGGTTTTTTGCCGTTATTCCACAGGGATGTTCAGACCGCCTATGGTTATGGATACCACTTCTTCCACAGGCAGTTCCGCATCAAAGGTCAGGATACAGTGGCCGTAATAGGGTTCTTCATGACCGTTTGATCCGCCGCCGGCACTGCGACCTGTAATCACAATGTTTCCATTCTTCTCTGACAGAGCTTCTCCGGGATACAGTGCCTTTTGTACTGTTCCATACAGATCATACCGCTTTTGCATAATCGCCGTTCCGTCCGCCAGATGCACAGCCATACCGGCAGGGGTATATCCCATCGCCAGTTCCTTGTGTTCCGCATCCACCATCCAGTATACACCAATACTCAGCGGAGACAAACGGATCTCCTGCACTTGTACCGGTACTGCCGTCAGGTTTTCTGCGGTAATCTCTTCCTCCGGCAGATTTCTGTCTGTGTACTGCATCATTCCCGTCACCGTCGATGCATGTGTTTCTGTCAGATCGGCATAATTCAGCGAAAAGGCCAGCGACCATTCCCCTTCCACAATGGGTATCCTGTCTTCGGCATCCTCTGTCCAGGTTTCGATCCGGGTACACTGCACCAGATATTTGCTGGCCATAACGCCGTCTTTGGACAGGATGGAAAGCTTGCAGGAATGGGTTGTACTGCCGTCCGGGTTTTCCGTGATAAACAGGGTGGTTCCGGCGGCACCATAACTGCTGAT
>JAFQGY010000378.1 GCA_017415325.1 Clostridia bacterium | reverse complement strand
GCATCCATTGCCGCACGGAACGCCGATCTGAAGCAGTCTCTGGCGGAGCTGGGAGCGGAAGACGATCTGGGCGTCATTGAACTGGTGGCATCCACCCATATCGACGTGGCGTGGCTGTGGCAGTACAAGGACACCATACGCAAGTCCGGCAGATCGGCGCTGAATCAGTTCCGGCTCATGGACAGATACCCGGAATACGAATTTTCCATGTCCCAGCCTTCCGTGTACAATTACATCAAGGAAGTATATCCGGATGTATTTGCGGAAATCAAGCGGCGTGTGGCAGCGGGTTCCTGGCGTCTGGTGGGCCCCATGTGGGTGGAATCTGACCTGAACCTTTCCGGTGCCGAAACCCTGATCCGGGAATTTCTCTACGGGCATGCCTTCTTCCGGAAAGAATTCGGCAGGTCCACCGATATGTGCTGGATTCCCGACTCTTTTGGATTCCCGGCCAATCTGCCCCAGATTTTTGCCAAGTGCGGCATGAAGAATTTCTATACCACCAAGGTGCGCTGGCAGGCTGCAAACGATTTCCCGTACAATGTATTCGTATGGGAAGGACTGGACAATTCTCAGCTGCTTGCCACCATTCCGAAAACCCAGGGATACTACAACGGCTTCATCAATCCCGGGCAGGTGCAGTTTGCTTCCGACAACATGCAGCAGAAGGGCCTGTGGGACAAAACCCTGCTGGTATACGGCTTCGGTGACGGCGGCGGCGGGCCTACGGAAGACATGCTGAACAACTACCGGAAGATGCAGAACTATCCCGGTATGCCGAAAACCCATCTGACCCGGGTGGAAGACTACTTCGGGGAACTGGAAGCGGTGCGGGAGAAGCTGCCGGTATGGAAGGGCGAGCTGTGCGTAGAAACCCATCAGGGAACCTATTCCACCATTGCGGAAAACAAGCGTGCCAACCGGTATGCGGAAATGGCTTACAGACGGCTGGATCTGCTGGCGGCCATGGCAAAATACAGCGGTGCGGATGCCGCATATGACGAAATCCGGAAATACTGGAAGGATATGCTTCTGATGCAGTTCCACGATGTACTTCCGGGCAGCTCCATCAATGCGGTGTACGACGATACCGGACGGATGTATGCCGATGTGTTTGCCTATGCCGAAGGGAAGCAGAAAGAACTGCTGGCGGATGTGTTTGCACCGGCGGAAAACGGCGATGCGGTGACGGTATTCAACCCCAACTCCTTCACGGCCAATGCCTATGTGCCGGTGGATGCGGCCTTGGCAGGTGCTGCTCTTACCGATGGTGTACATACCGCCAATGTTCTGCCGGACGGCTGCGGGAACTATGTGTTCCGGGTACAGGATCTGGCAGGGTTTGCTTCCCGTACGTACCGGAAAACCGATGCTGTTCCTGCTGCAGCACGGGTGACGCTGGCGCAGACCGGAGAGGGGATCGCTGTGGAAACGCCTTTCTTCACCTTTACTGTTGCCGCTGACGGGACCCTGCAGAACTTCCGGGACAAGCGGGACGGTACTCTGTGGTCTTCCGGGGCGGGTCTGAACCGGTTTGTCACCTACAAGGACGGCCCGGAAATCGAAGACGCATGGAATATCGACAAGGAATACAAAATGCGTCCCGTAGATATGCAGTGGCAGACAACACTGGAAGTGGCGGAAGAGAACGGCGAACGGGCTGTGGTGCGGGTGACCAAAACCAACGGGAAAACCACCATTACCCAGAACATCACCATATATGCCGACATAGCCCGTGTAGACTTCTTCTCCCACATCGACTGGCAGGAAAAGTATAAGATTCTGCAGGTGTCCTTCCCAGTGAATGTGACAGCACCCCAGGCATCATACGAAATTGCCTATGGCGTATGCAGACGGAACACCCATGCCAATACCCCGGCAGAACGGTGGAAGCATGAATATGCCGCACACCGGTTCATTGATCTGTCCGACGACAAGCGCGGTGCTGCTCTGCTGAATGACTGCAAATACGGTCACAATGTCATCGACAACGATATGATTATCACCCTGTTCCGGTCTACGGATTATCCTTCCAAATTCTACGATCAGGGGGAACACGACTTTGCCTATGCGTTTCTGCCCCACAGCGGCGGCCTGTATGCCGGGCGGGTGGCAAACGAAGGGTATCTGTTCAACTCTCCTCTGGTGGTATTGCCGGGAGAAGGAACTGCCGCAGTACCGCTGACACTGTCCGGTGACGACATGCTGGCAGACTGCATCAAGCCTGCCGAAGACGGAAACGGTATGATTGTACGGCTGTATGAACCCTACGGCACCACCGGAACTCTTACCGTAACCCTGCCGGAAGAAGCGGTGGTGACGGAAACCTCTCCTCTGGAAGAGGCCATTGCGGAACCGAAAGCATGTACATCCTTTGCGGTGGACTACAAGCCTTTCGAGATCCGCACTTTCCGGATCACAGCGAAATAAGCCAGACAAAAAACGATGGATTTTCCAAAAACGGAATTTCCATCGTTTTGATTTCTGCGCATGTACCTCTTATTTTGCCAGCAGCCATTCCAGATCCAGTTCCGCCACGGATAACCCGCCGTCATAGGGATCTTTTTCCCCGTGCTCAAACAGCAGATAGAAATGTCCGTCTGCCCGGTTGTAGGTCAGTGCGGAATATGCCGCAAGGTGTTCCCGGATCTGTCTGGTGCACACCCAGGTTTCCCCTTCATCCAAGCTGATGCAGGCGGTGAGATTCCGGCGTCCCGTGTCTCTGGGGTTCACGAAAACGGTGATCGATTCCGCACCTGCCGGCAGAAGCGTACTGTCCTTCAGTTCGGATTTTGTCACCCGCAGAAGGGAAGCATTGCAGCCGATGTTCTTTTCTTCCAGCAGGAATCCGTCCGTGCGGAAGTTCCCCCAGGTTTCGCCGCCATCTGTGCTGTCTGCCAGATACCGCTTCTGATTCTGGAAGTATGCTCTGGAATTGTAGTAAATTGTACCGTCGCCTTTCTGCAGCAGCGTACCTTCTCCGGTGCCCTGCTGTACGGGAGCGGTGGTGTGCCAGCTTTGGCCATGGTCGTCACTGTATACAGCACAGTTGTAACAGTAAATCTGCAGTCCTTCCAGACCTGTATAGGTGCCGGTGGCGAAACGGGCAGGACAGAGCAGACGTCCGGCATGTTCTCCGGTATGGAGCTGAATACCGGGAGCGGAACCATGACAGGAACCCACAAGCCCCTTCACGGAACCGTCCGGGCAGTGCATGGCGTAAGGGGTACAGTTATAGGAAATCTCCGTCCATGTCTCTCCGCTGTCCCGGCTGACCATCCAGTATGCCCCGGGAGTCACCCCTGCTGCCTTTGCTTTGGATTCTGCTTCCTGCCGCATCCGTTCCAGATCTTCTTCTGTATAGTTTCCGAACTCATTCCTGCTTACCGCAGACCGGCTTCCGCAGCAGAATACCGTGTCGGTTTCCCGGTCGTACACAGCGGATCCGATGCTGTTTGTCCACCCGGCCAGCTCCGCCAGAGATTTCACTTCTCCCCAGTCTTCCCCCGGCTTTTTCCGGCAGCAGACCAGTGCACTTTCATCCGCATGGTCAATGACAGTATCCTTCCGGTCATTGCAGAATGCGATCACTGTCCCATCGTTGGCAGCCACAATGGAGGGGATCCGGTAGTGGGAACGTCCGCCGGTGACAAATATGTTGGTTTCACGATAAAACATAAAAACCCCCGTGCAAAATAAGAAGTAAGCAACAAGAAGAGAGAAGTATTCGCCCGGTGTTCCGCAGCAGACAAATGTCCCTGTCCTCTATTTCTTACTTCTGATTTCTTATCTTTATTTGATGTCCACCCATATGTTTCCTTCTGCGGAATCCATGATGGCATCCAGCATCTTCTGCATCCGGACACCGTCTTCCAGCGTGGGCAGATAGATATCTTTTTTGCCGTGGAGCAGGTCGATGAAGCACTGCTGCTGGCCTGCATGGTATTCTTCGGGAACGGTGAGGATTTCCATGGCGTTTTCGTCCTTCATATCGGGACGGTGTACTTCCAGTTTGGTGTTGTCGTTCAGGTCGAACCGCAGGGCACCCTTGTCGCCGTAGATGTCCACCATGATGTGGTTCCGGTTGCCATAGGCCGCACGGGTAATGGAGAAGGTTGCCGAAGCGCCGCCTGCAAAACGGGCCAGGAAATGACACCAGTCGTCGGTGGTAACGGGTGCGATTTCTTCGCTGTCCTCTCTCTTCCGGAAGGGACCTGCCGTGCCGATCTGGGCGAATACGCCGGTTACGTCGCCTGCCAGGAAGGTGGTCAGGTCGAGAATATGTACCCCAAGGTCACCGGAAACCCCATACCGGGCGATGTCCTTATCAAAGCGCCAGTCCAGTCTGCGTCCGGGCATATAGGCACTGGATTTCAGATACTGTGCGTAGATGTTCACCACATTGCCGATGAACCCTTCGTCCACCAGATGTCTTGCATACCGTACTGCCGGCATGAACCGGTAGGAGAAGCAGATCATGGAGAGGATGTTCTTTTCCTGTGTCCGGCGCAGCAGTTCGGCGGTTTCGGCGTAGTTCAGCCCCAGCGGTTTTTCCACGCAGAAGGGCTTGCCGGCATCCACAGAAGCCATTGCCATGGGAACATGCCAGTTGTTGGGGGTACAGATATCCACCGCATCCACGGATTCCAGAGCGATCAGATCCCGGTAATCGGTGAAGCGCCGTTCTTCCGGCACACCGTATCTGTCTCCGGCGGCCTTCAGTCTGTCAGGACGGATGTCGCACAGGGCATGGATCACCCCGCCGGATGCCTTTTCAATCTGGGGCAGATGGTTTCCGGAAATGCCCCCGCAGCCAATCAGACCGATTCGAATATCATGCATATGTATTTCTCCTTTACCCGGCAATCAGCCGTACTACAGTATCGATTTCGTCTATCTCAGCAGGCATGCCGATGACATCTCCGTCCCCTTCGGCAGTCAGCGAAATTCTGGTGTTTCCGTACCATGCTTCTGTGAATTTCTTTCCGTCAGCCGGTGCGGCAAGATGCAGAATACCATCGGCAGGGCAGTTCAGCACATGCAGGTATACCACACTGCCGTCGGGGGATTCCGTGGATACACCCCACTGCTCCGGTGTCAGTATGGCATTGGGTTCTTCCACCCAAGATCTGCCCGGTACTGTGCCATAGATCCCTTCATGGGATTTCAGCAGATCCCCCAGCTCTCCCAGCAGATTCCGGACGCCGTCTTCCCATGTCTGATCCAGATACGGCCCGCAGGACCAGGCGATGCCGCAGTTGTACTGGCCTTTCACGGCGATGGTACGGACGGAGTAGCGGTACAGATTCCGGGCATTGGTGGGTGCGTGACCGCCGGTTGCCCACCAGTTGCCGATCTGCCGGTTCACCTGGGAGTAGTGTACGGGCAGGGTGTCGCTATCACAGCCTTCAATGGAACCATAGTATTCCGAGACAATGAAATCGGAGTTGGGGTGAAGTTTGTCGTTTGCGGTGATACCGGTGTTGATGAATACCACCGCATCGGGATTGCATGCCTTCACAAAATCACACACACTTCTGTCCGGTCCGCCCTGGTCAAACCAGAACCCGGCAATGTCCATCCCGTACCGGTCATAGATTTCCCGGATCAGCCGCTTGTGGAATTCCATCCGGGCAGGGGGATTTTCAAACCAGCCCAGCTTTTTCAGATCCTCTTCCAGAATATCGTGGTCGTCGTTGGGGGGCATGTACAGCACCAGCGGGATTCCGTAGGGCTTCAGTCCGTCGATGAGCTTCTGTACCGCATCGGCGCTTTCCGTGCATTTGCGGGTGCATCCGGTGGCTTTCATGACCTCAGACGGGAACAGCAGATTGAATCCGGCATGGCATACGGTGAACACCACATATTCCGCACCCAGATCATGGGCTGTGCGGGCATATTTTTCCCCGTCAAACAGGGATGCCGCTTCTTCCGCGGATACAGCGCCTCTGGGATCGGTCTGGGAATAGTGGGTGCCGCCCCAGTTTGTGCCTTTGCCTTCCGCATAGGTGGCGTAGGTATAGTGGGTAAACAGTCCCACTCTGGCATGGGCGAAATAGTCTTTGTTGATTCTGGACATGGAGATTCCTCCTTATGGCAGTTTCAGGACTGTCACTGTGCCAGCTCGATACCCATGGCTGCCAGATCCGCAGTGAGCTGTCCGGTGTGGATGGGACGGCCGATGGCGTTGAGGTGGTAGTCGGAGTCATCGAAGAACTGGCCCTCGTGGATGTAGTTCCGGACATCGGAAATCAGTTCGGCATGGATGTTTTCCCGGATGTACTGCATGTAGTAGTCATAGGCCGCATCGTTCAGATATCCGTCGGCTACGGCATTTTTGTTGTAGGGCGGGAAGCTGAAACAGATCTTTGCCCCGGAAGAGGCTGCACTGTCCAGCACCAGATTCAGATTGGGCAGGAATTCTGGCGGCACACCGATTTCGTCAAAGTGGAAGTCGCCCATGACACCAAGATAATAGCCCGGTGTGTTCAGCTCCGTGCGGAACTTTGTGTAGTCGCCGTACATGTCGATGGAGTCTGACCAGGAATCCCAGCGAACTTCTCCCATCTGCAGCCGTCCTGCCACAAATTCCGCAAAGGATGAAAAGAAATTGGGATACCGGGAGGCGTCCACCCGCTCCAGCAGGTTATAGCTGTTGGCAATGCCCTGGAAGGTGGCGCTGGGCAGTTCGGTATTGCCGTTGGTCTGCCAGGAATTGGAGCCGTACAGTTCGGGGGAATACACCAGCACATCGTTCTCTGTCAGATAGGAGGACACCGCTTCCAGGAAGAACATGATATTCATCCCCACGCTGGTGCCGTAGTTGACCACGGAATACCGGTCGTCTATCAGAGATTCCATATAGTCGCAGTCCAGTCCCCAGTATTTGCTGGAGCCGGCCACGATGATGATCCGTTCCGTATCCGCTGTGGTAACCAGCCGTTCAAACTTCTTTCCGAAGGCGATATAGCTGTCGATGTACCGGGGGGAGGTAGCCGCACAGAGCCGGACGGTTTTCACGGGACTGCCGGAGAAAGAGGCATCGCTGACTTTCCGGAGATTGTCGTACAGGGTCACGGTGGTCAGGTTCGGGCAGTCAGAAAACGCACCGTCTTCCACTGTGTGGATGGTGGAGGTGATATGTACTTCCGTCAGAGCGGTATTGCCTGCAAAAGCGCCGGAACCGATTTTGGTGACAGTCTTTCCGTCGATCTTCCGGGGAATGTACACCACAGAGTCCGTCCCGTTGTAACGGTCGATCTGCAGGCTGTTCTTGTCCGCATCGGATACTGTGAACAGGGAAGGGTCTGTTTCTTTCTGCCATACACAGTACAGGGTGTAGGACATGTCCTCCGACTGCCGGAAGTATTTGTAACCCGGACGGATCAGTTCCCCGGTACCGTCGGGACTGTAGGAATACCCCAGCAGAACATAGCCGTCCTTCTGCAGCTTTCCGTCGTCCTCCCTGCCGAAGGGCATGATCCAGTAGG
>JAFQGY010000377.1 GCA_017415325.1 Clostridia bacterium | reverse complement strand
CTGGGGAACTTCATTTTCGATGAACCCGGTACGGATCATTATCCCATGATGGCTGCTCTGACGGAATTCTACAACAAAATGATGCCCGGCAAGCTGTGCTACTACAATCTGCTGCCGCTGTACGCCAATGCCGCCCAGCTGAAATTCGGTGCCAACGCCGCCGCTATCGAATATTACGATGCCGACCCCAATCTGTATCAGAAATATGTGGAAGCCTATGCCGAACAGATTCCCGGGGACTATATGTGCGTGGATATTTACCCCAACCGGGTTTCCGGCGGCAAAAAGTCCACCTACAAGGAATACCTGAAAAACATGGACATCTTCGCTGAAGCCTGCCGGAAGTATGACCGGGATTTCTGGCTGTATGTGCAGACCACAGGCCTGGATGGTACCAGAGTCCCCGATTATGCGGATATGCGCTGGCAGATGTACATCGGACTCTCCTTCGGTGTGAAGACATTCCTGCATTTCACCTACGGTACCTACCAGAACAACTGGACGGATTCCATGGTGACAGACGGCGAGCCCACCAGTGTATATTATGCTGCCCAGAGAGCCAATCTGGAAATCATGGCTCTGTCCGATGATTATGTCCGGTACAGGAATCTGGGAGCGTACACCCACAAGGCCAGCCGATGCGAATATGCCCGGTTTGACAACCAGTACAAGGATTTCACCGTACTCACCGGTATCGAATCGGAAGATCCTCTGCTGATCGGCTGTTTTGAAGCAGAAGACGGAGACGGATATGCCTTTACGGTAGTGAATCTGTACGACCTGTACCGGGAAAAGGATGCCTCCCTGCAGTTCACGCTGGACGGTGACTATACCGTTACCGCATGGATACGTGGCGAAAAGGTCACGCTGGAACCCACAGACGGCCAGTATTCTCTGGAGCTGGAATGTGCGGAAGGCGTATTTGTGGAAGTAAGAGATAAAAAGTAAGAAATCAGAAGTATATTCCCAAACAAAAATACGGCTTGCAGAAGCGACGGATAGGATTTATCTGTCGTTCTGCAGGCCGTATTGGTTTTTATATACTTCTTATTTCTGACTTCTTACTTCTTATTTGACCTTCAGCATTTCGCTGGTGTTCAGAATTGTGGTGCTGTACAGGAACAGGACGTCTTTGTCACCGAATTCCACGAACTGGCTCAGGTAGTCGGAGGACAGATACCGCAGATCCACCAGCGTCACTTTGGCATAGGCTTCCGCAAACAGGGGGGCAATACTGGAACCGAAGGAATCCCGGAACAGAATCAGCTCCCGGTCGGTTTGGGCCTGGGGATTCTCTATGGTGATCAGCGCTGCGGGACCGTCCAGGAAAATATCATAGTTATCCATGGAGGTACCGTCGGCGAGCTTGTCCAGATTGTATACGGCTGTTTCTCCGGTTTCCAGATTGGTTACGGTACAGTTATCCAGCGTCTCGCTTGTCAGATAGGTCAGTGTATCCGGCTGTACCGGCAGAGCGGACTGACCGCTGTAGACACCGTAGAAATTCTCGATGGTATTTTCGGTATAGTTCCCGCTGAGCCGGTGGGCAAATTCCATCTCCCCGGCGATCCGGTCAACGGTATCCGCCAGTTTTGCTTGATCCCAGTGGGTGTCGGTGCGGTAGTAGTCTTCGATGGTCAGGGTATCAAAAATGTCGATCACCTGAAATGCCGGATCCAGCCGGTCGTAGAACAGGGACTGTAGCCGGTCATAGTCCAGCCGGAGATACCCATGTTCTTCCGCCAGAAAATAGTTTTTGTCCGGTACCATGGCAAAGTACACATCGGCATCGGCAAGGTACTGCTCCTTGATCCGGTTGAACTTGTCGGCGGCACCGGTGATCTGGTTTTCCTTCATGGGATATTCGATCTTGGCCAGATACCCATCGGCTTCATAGATATCATTGTTGTCCTTCTGGCCGAACAGGTTGTAGGCACACAGGGCTTTCAGCGACCGGAAGCTGTCCCGCAGGGGGAACTGATCCAGAGAATATTTCTCAAAGTTGGTCATGAAAGCACCGCTGGACAGGGTGCCTGCCGAAAATTCCGGGAACTGTGCCAGTCTGCGGCGTTCCGAGGTGGTCATTTCTCCGTCCGGCAGCAGCACATGCCCCAGAAAGAAGCCTCCCACCACAGCGGAGAACAGCACAGTGGATAGGATGGATGTCACACGTTTCACGTTCATGTTCGTTCTCCTTTCTCAGAACCGGAAATACAGGAAGGGGTTGAAGGAACCGTCCACCAGATAGGCCGTACATACAAACAGCAGTACCAGCATAACTGCAGGCTGCAGGATCTGTACTGCCTTTGCCGCCGGAGATTTTTCTGCCAGCCACACAGCCAGACGCTTCGGGAAATCGGTACACCCGATCACTGCCAGAACCAGCAAAATGCCGTAACTGCGCAGGTAGTACACCGCCTCGCCGCTGACCGGGTTGGCAAAGTCAAACAGTCCCGCCACACGGCTGACAAACTGTGTCATGTCGGATGCGTCAAACAGAATAAAACTGATCATCACGATAAACAGCGTGCCGATGTGCCGCAGAACCACGGGGGTTTTATCGATCACAGGTTTTGCAAACTTTTCTGCCACCAGGAACACGGCGAAATACAGCCCCCAGCAGATGAATGTCCACCCTGCCCCGTGCCAGAACCCGGTCAGGAACCAGACAGTCAGGATATTCCCCATCCAGCGGGGCAGAGACACCCGGTTGCCGCCCATGGGAATGTATACATAGTCCCGGAACCAGCTGCCCAGAGAAATATGCCATCTGCGCCAGAACTCCGCCGGGCCTTTGGACATATAGGGGTAATTGAAGTTTTCGGGGAAATGGAAGCCGAAGATCCGTCCCAGTCCGATGGCCATATCCGAGTATCCGGAGAAGTCAAAATAAATCTGACAGCACACGGCCACGGCGTACATCCAGGCAAACAGAAGCGAACCGTCGGTGGTGTTCCGGTACAGGTCGCACAGTTCCCCAAGGGTGTTGGCCAGCAGAATTTTCTTGGCAAGCCCCATGGTGAACCGCCATGCACCGGCGGAGAAATCTTCAAAGGAATGGGTTCGGTTGTCCAGCGCCTCGTTGATGTCGGAGTACCGTACAATGGGACCGGCAATCAGCTGGGGGAAGAAGGACACATACAGCGCCAGAGACAGAGGATTCCGCTGGGCAGGCACTCTGCGGCGGTATACATCGGCAATATAGCTGATCAGCTGGAAGGTATAGAAGGAAATCCCGATGGGCAGTGCCAGATGGGGTACGGGAACGGAGGCGCCGAACAGGGAGTTCACATTCTCCGCAAAGAATCCGGCGTACTTATAGTACAGCAGCGGCAGCAGAGATACCGCAATGGATATGGTCAGCAGTATCCCTCTGCCCTTCCGGATCCGATCGATGCCCAGCGCCAAAACATACGCCATCCCAATCACGCCCAGCATCAGGAAGATATATTTCGGCTCTCCTGCGGCATAAAACACCATGGAAAAAACCAGAAGTACCAGATTTTTCAGTTTCATACCGACAGAAAGATGTCCGGGAATCAGAAAGTACAGAACCAGAAGCGGCGGCAGAAAAAAGTAAAGAAACGGAATTCCGGAAAATACCACGGCAAATCAGGTAAGAAATAAGAAGTAAGAAATCAGAATTCCCCTGAACCGGCAGTTCTGATTCCCACTTCCCGTTTCTTACATTCCTCCTGTATAATTACTTCTTATATCGTATCTTGTATTTCTTACTTAACCGAGTACGTTCACCACGTCGCCCACCACTTCGAACTTGTCGGCAGCAGCGGTGGTTACGGCTCCCATGATGGCGTCAACCTGTTCCGGTGCGCCCATGATCAGTACGATGTCGCTGTCCAGCTGTACGGATGCGATCTTGTCGGCCTGTACGCATACCCACTTGATGGGGTCAACGGACTCGCCCAGCTTGGTCTGGATGTCAGCGGTGTTGGTGCCGTCGGTCATTACGTAAATGAAGGAATACGCAAAGGAACCTACGCCGGATTCGTTGACTACGATATGGTCAATACCGGTGGTGTCGGTGAGGCCGGTGTAGTAAGCAACAGAGTCAGGGTCGGCCAGATCCACTTCAATGCTCATGGTCATCATGGGGATTACGTCGCCGGCGTTGGGGTATACATCGTTTTCGATGAAGGACATAACTTCTTCCACAGAGGGCAGACCTTCGGCAGGGGCAGCGTCTTCGGCGGGAGCTTCTTCCCCTCCGCAGGCGGTCAGGGCAGTCAGGCTCATCAGAGCGGCGGCAATCAGGGTAAAAATTCTCTTTTTCATGGTTTGGGTATCCTTTCAGATTGTAGTATAGTTTGGCATATTCTCTAATGAGATATGCATTTTGTATGTTTCTGTTCTCTTAGACGATGTTTTTCGTTTTTTGTTCCCCTATTTCGGATATAAAATTAGTTAAATTTTCTCAATCTATTCACAGGAATTTGTACAGTTTCACGATCCCCTGTCCATTCCCACAAGATAAAATCCGGAATCCGGCGGGAATTTTGTAAAAAGTTCTTGCATCTGCCTAAAAAATCCGTTATAATGGTATCAATCCATATCCCGTACCGGGAACAAAACCAAAGGAGTCAATTATGCAGGGAGAAAGCTATATCGGTATCGTAACCGAATGTATTCATAAAGCCTGGGACACCCAGAAGGACACCATCCTGGCCGCCTCCGCCAAGATCGCCGAAACCATCGAGCAGAAGAAAAACGTATTCGTATTCGGCTGTTCCCATGCGGGGATTCTGGCAGAGGAAGTCTTCTACCGCACCGGTGGACTGGCGGTTATCAACCCCATTTTCTTCCCCGGCTTCATGCTGAACACCAGACCCATCACCATGACCAGCGCTCTGGAACGGGTGCCGGGACTGGGCAAAACCATTCTGACCCAGAATCATGTGGGTGCAGGGGATGTGCTGATTCTCCATTCCGTATCCGGCAGAAACACCGTTCCCGTGGAAATGGCCATCGAAGCCAAGGCCGCAGGGATCTTCACCATCTGCATCACCAATCTGGACTATTCCAACGGAGTCACCTCCCGCCATCCTTCCGGCAAGAGACTGTTTGAAGTCTGCGACCTGGTGATCGACAACTGCGGGGAAAAGGGCGACGCCGCCGTATCCCTGGAAGGTCTGCCGGAAAAGATCGGCCCCACCTCCACTGCTGTAGGCACCGCCATCCTCAACGCCATGGTGATCGAAGCCGTGGAAAAGATGATCGCAGACGGCATCGTGCCCCCGGTATTCATGAGTGCCAATATCGACGGCGGGGACGAACACAACGCCAGAATCTTTGCGGAATACAAGGACAACATTTTCTACATGTAACTTGCCTATGAAAAAATACTTAGCCGTGGACTCCGGCGGGACAAAAGTGCTCGCCATACTATATAATGAAGATTTCGAACCCATCCGCATTGCCCGTGTAGGCAGCTTCCGGGACAACACCACCCCGCCCGAACTGGTACGGAAGAATATGAACACCCTGCTGGAACGGCTGGAACTGGACAAAGGGGATGTGCTGGACACCGTCACCGGGATCATGGACGGCACTTTCTTCGGCAGACTGAAGGAACTGTGCGTCATCCGGCAGACGGTTCCCTGCGGCGAAATGGAAGCGGGACTGCATGCGGCGGAGATTTTCGGTGACGGGCTTCTGGCGCTGTCCGGTACCGGGGCCACCATGTTCGGAAAGTACAACGGCGGACACTATTATGCCGGTGCCTACGGTGCGGCTGTGTCCGATGCGGGAAGCGGATACTGGATGGGCCGGGAAGTGATGCAGGCTGTCATCAGCGATTATGAACAGTGGGGGGAAGAAACCCTGCTGACGGAACTGGTCTGCCGCCACTTCGGCAAGGGCAAGGACACCCCGGAAGAAACCCGCAGGCAGCTGAACGGCGCCATTTTCTCCATTTACAGCCGGCATGACTAGTCTCCCACCGCCTGTGTGGCCTCCTGTGCCCCGCTGGTAACGGAAGCCGCCGACCGGGGAGACAAAGTGGCACTGGGAATTCTGGAGAAAACCGGGAATATCCTCGCTACCCAGATGACCTCCATGATCCGGAAGCACCATCTGCCGGACGACCTGCCGCTGACCATGTCCGGAAGCGTCTGGAGAAGCCATTCTCTGCTGTTCGACACCTTTGCGGCCCGGATCCGGGAACAGTCCCCCGACAGACCCATTCTGGTGCCGGATTTTGAACCGATTCTGGGGGTCATGATCCAGCACTGGCTGCAGATCCATGGAAAATTCGACCGGGCGGACAAGGCAAAACTGCTGGAAATGTACCCGGAATACAGATTTCAACTGAGCATGCATAAGTAAGCATGCAGGATTCTATACCATTCAACCGATCATTTACTCATCCAATCCAAAGGAGATTACAATCATGATGTTAATGGAAAGATACCAGAAGGCCGTGGAAGAACTGCTGGCCAAGGTGCGCGCCACCCAGACGGAAACCATTCAGAAGGCCGGTCAGCTCATCGCAGACAGCGTGGCAAACGGCGGGAAGATCTATCTGGCGGAAATCTGCCACAGCATCCAGATGGATTTCATCTACCGCGGCGGCGGCCCCATCTTCTACAAGCATTTCAAAAAGGAAGAACACTGGGAATCCATGAAGGCCGGGGACGTTCTGGTGGTCAGCTCCGTATCCGGCAGAACCCAGCATGTGGTGGATATGGCCTGGGAAGCCATGGAACGGGGCATCACCGTCATTGCATTCACCAGCATGGAATACGCCACCCAGGTGGATCCCGTACACCCCTCCGGCAAGAAGCTGTATGAATTCGTGACACTGGCCGTGGACAACTGCGCTCCTGCTGCCGAAGCCATGCTGGAAGTGGAAGGCATCGAAGCCCGGTTTGCAGCCGCTTCCGGGATTGCTTCCGACTACATCATGTGGAACATCACTTCCTG
>JAFQGY010000376.1 GCA_017415325.1 Clostridia bacterium | reverse complement strand
GCTCTGCGGTGCGGCAAGAACACCATCTACGATCTGACCAAGGAAGGAAAACTGAACGGCGTGTATGTGGGAAACAAAATCGTTGTTCCCAAAGCCGCGTTGGTGGAGTTCATTCTCTACGAAAAAAATTATGTCATTCTCAAACTCGAACCCAGATATTTAAGCTGGACTTCTGAAAAAACTTGTGATATGCTTGGTGCTGCAAAAAACAAATCTCAGAAAAATAAAAAGGGGGCATAAAAAACATGAAAAGAATCACAGGACATCTCAGTGAACGCAACGGCAAGTGGTACGCAGTTGTCAACCTCTACGACACCGACGGCAAGCGTCACGAAAAATGGAGCAGTCTTGATCTGCCCGCGAAGAAGGGCAGCAAAACCGAAGCCACGCACCGGCTGAATCAGATTCTCGAAAAGTACAACACGGGCGACCTCTACCTGATGGAGAGTCTGTCCCACGCCGACCGTGAGCGCAACCGCATCGCCAATATGCTGATCGAGGATTACCTTTCTAAGCTAACTGCATCTTCTGAAAAAATGAAGCTATGTACATCAAACTTGAACGGGACACTTGTAACCATTAAATAGGATTATCCGAAAACCAGGGCAGTTCAATTCTTGGATTTGCTCTGGTTTATTTTTATGTATTAAATTCCAAGAGACGTCCTTGTTATGGAGTATCCTCATATTGGCTGCTTAGTCACCCATTCAATCATTTCATATAGATCACCGGCAAACATTGTCAGGTATGTGTGTCTGCAAAACAGAAATACTGTTTTTACAACAGTATGGAGGTGGAATCATGCAGAAAAACGAAATGCCGGTGGGATTTGCTATGGCTCTGGCCATGAATCCCGATGCAATGCAGAAATTTTCGTTGATGAATGAAGCGCAAAAACAGGAAATCATCGCGGGAGTACAGATGATAGGCAGCAAAGAAGAGATGCAGCGGTACGTGAATTCTCTGGCAGACAGCAAGCGATGAACAGAGATACACATTCTGTCTGGTCGGAATTTTCAAAACCCATGGGATTTCCGGCCTTGTCTGAAAACAAAAGCACCGATGTGCTGATCATCGGCGGTGGGATTGCGGGGATTCTGTGTGCATACAAACTCATAAATGCCGGCGTGGACTGTATACTGGCGGAAGCCGATGAAATCTGCGGCGGCATTACGAAAAACACCACAGCAAAAATCACCCTTGGTCACGGACTCCTCTATGACAAAATGATCCGCCGTTTCGGTGAGGCCAAAGCACGGCTTTATGTAGAGGCACAAAAGCGTGCTGTTGAGGAATACGCCCGGCTCTGCAGCAATATCGACTGTGATTATGAAATACGGGACAACTATGTTTATTCCTCACACGACCGTCAGAAGATCAAAAATGAAGTCTCCGCACTGCATCGAATTGGCGTAAAAGCGGAATATGCGGACACGGACGAACTTCCCATTCAATCCGCAGGTGCGGTACGTGTGAAAGAACAGGCACAGTTTCATCCTCTTAAATTCCTGTACGCCATCGCACAGGATCTGCCGATTTACGAGCATACCAAAGTCCGTGAGCTGATGCCGCACAAAGCTGTCACAAATCACGGCGAAATCACATTCAAAAAACTGATCATAGCAACGCATTTTCCGATGCTGAACAAACATGGGTTGTATCCATTGAAGCTGTATCAACACCGTTCGTATGTGATTGCCCTGAAGAATGCGCAGAATGTAGACGGAATGTATGTGGACGAATCCGACACGGGGCTGTCCTTCCGCAGCTGCGGCGATCTTCTGCTCCTGGGCGGAGGCGGTCATCGGACGGGAAAGCATGGCGGATGCTGGCAGGAGCTGGAAGCCTTTACCGGGAAGCATTATCCGGATGCTGGAATTGTCGGCAGATGGGCGACGCAGGACTGCATGACCTTGGATGGGATTCCCTATATCGGGCAGTATGCCAGGTCTACACCGGATGTATTCGAGGCAACGGGATTCAACAAATGGGGGATGTCAAACGCCATGGTTGCCGCAGATATGCTCTGTGACCTTGTTTGCGAAAAAGCGAATCCGTATGCTGAAGTATTTTCGCCCTCACGTACTATGCTCCGGCCACAGCTTGCCGTCAATGCCATTGAATCGATGTTGGGAATTCTCACACCAACCGTGCCCCGCTGTCCCCATCTCGGGTGTGCGTTGAAATATAATAAGGAGGAGCACAGCTGGGATTGCCCGTGTCATGGGTCCCGGTTTACGGAAGACGGAGAGCTTATTGACAATCCTGCGACGGATGATAAACGGATGCGGTACCATCGGGCATAATGACGCCCGCACGATGAAGCATATTTTCCTGTCCGTTGGGAATGAATAACCATGAATTCAAAACACGGAGGCAAATATGTTCAAACATGAAAAACAGTTATTCCATCCTGTAGGCGTGGAAAGAGCAAATCCGCAGTATGCCGTACTTCTGCAGGAACAGCTTGGCGGCGGCAACGGAGAGCTGAAAGCTGCCATGCAGTATATGTCCCAGAGCTTCCGCATCAAGGATCCGGAGATCAAGGATCTTTTTCTGGATATTGCCGCAGAGGAACTGGGGCACATGGAAATGGTGGCGCAGACCATCAATCTCCTGAACGGTCACGATGTGGATGCATCAAAGGTACACGCCGGAGAGGTACAGACGCATGTGCTTCTCGGTCTGAATCCCGGGCTGATCAATTCTTCCGGTTACTCCTGGACAGGAGATTATGTTACCGTGACCGGCGATCTGTGTGCCGATCTGCTTTCCAATATCGCATCCGAACAGAGAGCAAAGGTGGTGTATGAATATCTCTACCGCCAGATTGAAGATAAGCGGGTGAGAGAAACCATCGACTTCCTGCTCAACCGGGAAGAAGCGCACAACCAGATGTTCCGGGATGCTTTCAACAAGGTGCAGCAGACCGGTTCCAACCGTGACTTCGGTACGACGAAGGCGGCGAAGATGTATTTCAGTATGTCGGATCCCGGCCCTAACTCTTTTGCCACAGGCGAAGTCCACGCACCTGCGTTTCAGTAAATCCGAAGAATCGCCGTTTCCGTGTGAACGGTGATTTTTTTGTTTTAATCAGGAATCACCAAACCATGTGAAATCATTGAAAGTACCGGAAAAATGTGGTATACTGTACACAGTATTATGTCAGAATGAGTCTGAGAACATATGCTAGCTGATTGCAAAACTCTTGTAAAGGGGAAACGGTCGCTTTTTGAAAAAAGCTCCGCAAAAACTTTTAAAATGGTTTTTGCTGGATATAGTGCCTGCAATTCCATGTGCCCCTATAT
>JAFQGY010000375.1 GCA_017415325.1 Clostridia bacterium | reverse complement strand
ATGACTACGAAAGAATACAGTGCATATATCAAGGGCCTTCTGGAAGGTCTGCAGCTGGATCAGAACAAGCCTGAAACCAAGGTGATCAATGCTCTCTGCGGTATTATCGAACAGATGGCGGATGAAATCGAAACCCTGAAGAAGGATAATGAAACCCTGTTTGATTATGCGGAAGAACTGGATCAGGATCTGGGTGAACTGGAAGAACTGGTTTGGGATGAAGACGACTGTGACTGCTGTGACGACGACGATGACGACTGCTGCTGCGGATGCTGCGGTGATGACGATGAAGAAGATGACGAAGACGACAGTGATTTCTACTGTGCAATGTGCCCTCACTGCGGTGAAAAGGTATACTTCGACGACACCATCGACCCCGAAGACATTCTGTGCCCCGCCTGCCATAAGCCTCTGGTAGACGACAGTGAAGACGCAGACGAACAGAACGATCTGTAAAATTGCAAGGACGGCAGGTTTTGTCGTCCTTTTTTCATGAAACGGAGAAAACGTATGGAAAATAGAAATGCCGTCTTTATTGTTACCGATCTGGAAGGAATTTCCGGTGTTGACAAAATAGAGCAGATTGACGAAAATCATCCGGAGCATAAAACCGCCTGCGAAAACCTCGTGCTGGACACCAACGCAGCCATTGCCGGTGCTTTCGATGCCGGTGCAGAAACCGTATATGTACAGGACGGCCATGGAAGCGGAAAGAATTTTATCCCCGGAATGCTGGATCCCAGAGCAATCCAGATCACCATGAAAGAGCTGCCGGACTGTATCCGTAAGGTCTCTGCCACCATGCAGATCGGACTCCACGCCATGGCCGGAACCCACCGTGCCTTTCTGGATCATACCCAGTCTTCTGTCAGCATTCATAACTACTATTTCAACGATATGAAAATCGGTGAACTGATGCAGGACGGTGTATATTCCGGGCATTTCGGCGTACCGGTCGTTGCAGTATCCGGTGACAGAGCCGCCTGTGCAGAAGCAGAACATTTCTTTCCCGGTGTCCACACAGCCGTAGTAAAAACAGCCGAAGAACGGAATAAAGCAGACTGTCTCCCCACTGCCGAAGCACGTAAACTGATCTATGAAGCAGCCAAAGCCGGCTATCTCGACCGTCACAACATCAAGCCATATAGTATGCCCCTTCCTTTTACAGTAACAGTAGAGTTCAACCGTACCGATTATTGTGATGCCCAGTATGCCTGGCGAACCAATGCGGAACGGCTGGATGCCAGAACAATCCGTACCGTCAAGGAAAATATCGAAACATATTACGATGTATTGCTTTGACATAGAAGTGTGCAGGTTTCCCCTGTGCACTTTTTTGCTGACAAATACACGCAAACGCGATTACCGAAATTGTTGACTTGTTCCCGATTGTGTGGTATACTGTATCTGTCGGATCCGAAATTCCAATCATACAGGAGAAACAGATATGTTTATGGAAGAACGCCAGAAAGCCATACTGGAAATCATCCGTGAAAACGGTAAAATCACCACATCGGAAATTACAGAAATGTTCGGGATTTCTGATGAATCCGCCAGACGGGATCTTCGTATGCTGGAACAGCAGGGACACTGTAAAAGAACCCACGGCGGTGCTATTGTTCCCGCACAGGTCAGTGTCCGGCCGCCGAAAGACCGCAACTTTGACGAAATGCCTGTTTATGAAAATTATGACGCCATCGCCCGAAAAGCAGCCAAATCCATACGTGAGAACGACATATTCTATCTGACCGGAGGCTCCTTCGGATTCATCATGCTCAGACATCTTCCCAGAGACATTCACTACACGATTGTAACCAACTCTGTGGATGTAGCTCAGAAACTTCGCAGTTTTGACAATGCAGATGTGTATCTCGCAGGCGGAAAAATGCGGCAGAGCGGCTCTCTTGTGGATACTCTTGCCACAGAATTCGTCAGGCGCATGCATTTTGATCTGTGCTTTATCACAGGAGGCGGTCTTACTGCACAGTTCGGTCTGTCCAACGGTACTGATGAAACTGCAGCATTTCAGCGTACTGTAATCCAAAACAGCCGCAAGAAATTTCTGCTTCTGCCCAGTTCCAAAATTGGCACAAACTCATTTATCAAAGTATGTGATGCCGATACATTCGATACCATCATTACCGATTGGGATTGCCTGGAAGAACATATCGCCGCACTGGAAGAGAAGGGAATAGAGATGGTTGTTGTTGAGGAACCATCATGAGTACAGCACAGTATCCCACTGCACGGGAACTGTTTCTGCGAAGCTGCATCCTGGATAAGTATACCAGCCTCCGACAGTTTGCCGCGCAGGTTGATATCCCCTACAGCTCTATTCTGACATTGCTGACACGCGGTATCGGCGGCGCCTCATTTGATACCGTTATGCGGATCTGTCATGTACTGGAGCTGGATCCCAATCTGCTGTACATATCAGAATCATAAAAAACAATCCGGCAGGTGTCTGTAAAAAATACAGCTAAACCTGTCGGATTTTCTTTACTGTTCCCCGAATACAATCCCGTTCTGTTCCCGAACTGCATCCAGAATTTCCATTTCAATTGCGGAAACTTTCTTATACGCATGGTCAATATCATGATTCCGGATCAGCTCTGCAAATGCACGAACCTGATAGATCATGTTATTGTCTGTCTCTTTGGTGAAGAGTACCTGACTGTCCTGTCCCCGCAGCTTCAGTGTTACCAGCCCTGGCTGAGAAAGCTTGTCAATGAGAATTGATCCGTTTTCACCGGTAATCACACTGGGATTCACAGAATCAATAATCTTGGCGTACACCACCTGTGCCTGAAATCCTTCTCCGGCTGTTTCTCCCTCATATGGCATAATGATCGTTCCCATACCTTCCATGCCGTTGCAGAGCATTACAGACTGGCTGCTCACCGACAAAGGTCTGCCGAAAAGCATGGCGCATACATGAACTGCATACACACCGATATCCATAATGGCAGCATTGCCCAGTGCCGGGTTGAAAGCATTGAGAATCTCTCCGGCTTTGAATTTATCGTACCGGGAAGAATACTGACAGTACTCAAACACCGCCCGGCGGATGGTTCCCAGCTTCGGCAGATTCTCTTTTACAGTCCGGATTGCCGGATCAAATGCAGGCCGCATGGCTTCCAGTAGCACCCGGTCATTATCTACAGCCGCTTTTTCCATCTCCCGCCATTCTGCCAGACTGGTGGCAATAGGTTTCTCACAGAGCACATGCTTACCGTGTTTCAGAGCATCGATCGCCTGCGGTGCATGACAGAAATTGGGTGTCGCTATATACACAGCATCCAGATCAGAAGACAGAAACGCTTCCATGTCGGTATACACCAGAGGGATACTATATTTTGCCGCAAATGCTTCTCCGGTTTCCTGTTTGCGGGAATACATGGCAGCCAGCGTAAATTCTCCGGTTTCCTGTACGGCCTGACAGAGCCAGTCGCTGACAAAATTACTTCCGATAACACCAATCTTCAAAGGTATACACACTCCGTTCGTAAATAATCAAACTGTATCCATAGTATACCACAAATTCCCGATGGGTTCAAGTCTTATTTTCTCCGGAAGCTTCTTTTTTCCCATGCTCTGTACGGTACATCCGGATTCTGCAGCGAAGTTCCTCCAGGGCCTCTGACAGTCCGCCGGTTCTGTCAATCAATCCGCATTCGGCTGCCTGGTATCCATCAATCAGAGTACCTGTATCGGTAGCAATCTCATCTGTTTTCATCAGCATTTTCCGGAAATCTTCTTCACTGACATGAGAATGATCCGTAATGAACCGGATAATCCGATCCTGCATCCTCTGGAAATAGTAGTACGTCTGCGGTACTCCTACAACCGTCCCGCTCATCCGTACAGGATGTATTGTCATGGTGGCAGACGGGACAATAAAGGAAACATCCGCTGAAACCGCAAGAGGGACACCAATGGAATGCCCGCCTCCCAATACAAGAGATACGGTAGGCTTTGTCATGCTGGCTACCATTTCCGAAATGGCAAGACCGGCCTCCACATCTCCCCCCATGGTGTTCAGTACCAGCAGCAGACCGTCAATTTCCGCACTTTCTTCAATGGAGACCAGTAGCGGAATGATATGCTCATATTTGGTCACTTTCTGTCCGTCTCCCAGCAGATAATGCCCTTCGATCTGTCCGATAATCGTCAGGCAATGAATCGTTTCTCCTTCGGAACTGGAGATAATTCCGCCTGTTTTCATCATATAGCTGAGATTGTCCTGTTCCCGGGTGTCATTCACAGTCTTGTTTTCCGATTCATTTACCGTTTCATTTTGTTTTTCTTCAAGCATACCTGCCTCCGGGTTTCTGTATTTCCATAACAGCATTCCCATTCTATACAGAATTTATGTATAACAGGATTATTTTCTGCAAGTACCTGTCGGAGCCTTCCTTTCATCTGTGCAGAAAGTCATATGGAATTCCACGTATGGATTCCACAAATTTGTCTTGACAGAAACAGCACAAAATGCTATACTTGTTATATATAAACTGCATAAAACAGGAGAGAACCATATGACACTTCAGTTTATCAAAAAGCCCTTTCAGGCAGCATGGATGGGTACCCCTTCCGCCATTCCGGGAATTCCCGACTGGTATGGATATACCGGCACTCCCAAGGTAAAAGTGGACGAAGGCTTCCGGCCGGAAGAAGGAGAATGCGTAAACCAGGGACGGATCCACACCATTCTGCCGTATACCGATCAGGATGAATACGACAGAGATATCCAGACCCGTTACATGGACTGCGCCATTCTGGAAAACGAACATCTGAAAGCCACATTCGTACTGGATCTGGGAGGCCGTCTCTGGTCACTGTATTCCAAGACCGAACAGAGAGAACTGCTGTATGAAAACCCGGTATACCAGCCTGCCAACCTGGCTCTGCGGAATGCATGGTTCTCCGGCGGGGTGGAATGGAACATCGGCATGATCGGTCACCATCCCTTTACCTGCAGTCCCATGTTCGCCAGAGAAGCAAAGAACGAAAAGGGCGATCCTGTACTGATCATGTATGAATACGAACGGAAGCGCGCCACACCCTACTGCATCAAGGCCACACTGGACGGTGACCTGCTTCTGGTAAACGTCACCATTGAGAACCCCAAGGACAAGCCCACATGGATGTACTGGTGGAGCAACATTGCTGTGGATGAACAGGAAGGGAACCGTGTCATCGTCCCTGCCAGATCTTCGTATCTGTACAAAGGGATGGAAAAGGGCTGCACACTGGTCACCAGTGAAGAAGTGCCTTATCAGACCAAACCTGATACCGGAGAAGAATGGGACGTGACTTATCCTTCCAACCACGCCAAAGCCTATGACTATTTCTTCCGCATCGATCCCGCACAGCGCAAATGGATTGCCAATGTGGACAAGGACGGCGTAGGGATGGTGCAGTTCTCTACTCCCAGACTCCTGGGGAGAAAGCTGTTTGTATGGGGCGCACAGAGCCAGGGCGGGAAGACATGGAACCGCTGGCTGTCTCACGGGGATACCAGATACACCGAAATTCAGGCCGGTCTGCTCCGTTCCCAGATGGAACACTGTGTAATGCCTGCACATGAAGTCTATACCTGGACAGAAGCCTATGCCGCATACTCCGGGGACCCAGCTGTTCTCCACGGCAGAGACTATGACAAAGCCGCACAGACCGTAGAAGAAGCCATTCTGCCGAAGTTCGATGTTCTGGAAGGCCACTTCAATCTGACTGACTACAGCGATGTCAAGCACATGGGTTCCGGCTGGGGTGCTGTGGAAGAAAAACGCAGCGGAAAGAAGCTCAGCGCAGACCCGTCTGTTGCATTCTGCATCGGTAAGGAAGCGGAAGACCGCGGTGCCAATGATGCCGTAGTTCTTCTGGAAACCGGACATCTGCCGAAACGGGACGCCTCCGACTGGCAGAACATCGAATATGTAGCCGGGGAAGAATATATCGCTCTGCTGGAAAACGGCGACACCGACTGGTATACCCAGCTTCTGCTGGCATGTGCATACTATGAAAACCGCCAGTACGAACAGGCAAAAGCCGCATTCCTGGCTTCCTGGAACGATGCGCCGAACCCCATTGCCGCCCGTTCTCTCGGCTGGATGTGTGTTGCTGACGGCAATACGGAAGAAGCACGTGCATGGATGGAAAAGGCCATTCCCATGATCGGGGATTATGCCCGTCTGTTGATCGACCTTGTTCACTTCTACAAAAAACGCGGAACCGACGAAGAAATCTGTGCCCTGATCGATAACGCCAGCGATGTATGCAGGAAAAACGGCCGTGTACAGATGTATTATGCCGAATCTCTGGTAAAACTGGACAGACTGGAAGAAGCCAGAGCACTGGTGACCAAGGATCTGACGGTAGCGGATATGAAGGAAGGGGAAGTATCCACCTTCAATCTGTGGTGCAACCTGTACCGCAAGATCATTGCCCGGGACGAAAACCGCAATGCAGAAGAGATTGAAGCATGGGAAATTCTCGAAAAGTATCCCATTCCCGCCGAAATCGACTTCCGTATGTCTTACGTGCCGATTCCCAATTCCAAGTAATACCATACATAACCGAAATGGCAGATAGGACTCCATGAGCCTTACCTGCCATTTTTCTGTTTACTTCTGATCTGTCAGTGATTTTTTGAATGCTTCGTATGCTTCCGTGTCTCCCCTGAAGGTAAACATCTGGTTATCCACCAGCAGATACCGCCCGTTTCTCCCGGATGCTACCGCATAGTCCCGTCTTGCAGTATATCCTTCGCCGGTCAGACCCAGTTCCTCATACTGCCACCGGTTTCCCAGATACACAGGCATAAACTCACCATCCTTCGCAACCGTATGATACTTCGTGAGTACACAGTCCGTCTTTACAAATCCGCCCCAGTCGCACAGGAACCGCACAACACCCACTCCGGGTACAAACCAGTATTCCTTATGTCCGCAGTATGTGTGGCGATAGAAGTAATAGGAATAGTCATGAGCCACGCCATCCACATCCCCATCGATTACCAGATGGAGACAATTCTCAAATGTCCCGGCCGGTGTAGTTACAGTACCGCCGTCTTCTGCTGTAATATGCAGCACTGCCTTGTCACTGTAATCCAGCACCTGTTCTCCTTTGAAGCCCGGCACCCATCGGGGATCCCACAGACCGCCTGCACACATCTGCAGATACCGGAAGGGTTTGACGCCGAAGATGCCGTTTTCCTCTCCCCGGGAGCCCCAGACGCCTGTCTCCATGGAATTCAGTGCCGATTCCATATACGTGATCCGGCCATCTGCCATATTGATATACGATCCGTTGATGGAAGAAGGACAGAACCGCCAGCCCAGCCTGTCATAGGAACGCTTTTCCTCCAGATATTCCAGTGCCCCCAATGCATAGGCCGTATATTCGGGATTCTGGTTTTCCATAATGATCCGACGACAGATCTCTTCTGCTCCGGCGAAATCCTGTTTACTGCATTTCTGGGAAGCGGCGGTGATCAGAACAGATGCATCACTGGTCTGTTCTTCCCATCCCTTGACCAGTCCGGCAAAATTGATGCAGGATAGAGCAACGAATTTCTCATCCATTTTTTCTATCACATACTCATTGACTTCATGGATCACGTCCGGCCGTTCGGAACGCTCATACCGCCATGTGTTTCCCACCGCCAGCGGCAGATACCCGGATCCTCCCCGGATTTCATACGAAACCAGTACTTCCGTATAGGTATCCCCATTGAAGCCGTCCCAACGGGCCAGTTCTTTGACAATACCGACACCTTCTTTATACCAGATGTCAAATACATTGCTTACGTCTTCCGTCTTCCGCAGATGCATACATCCGGTAAAGATACCGGCCGGAGTTTCCACGGTTTCCTCCATGCTGACAATCTCCCGCCAGCCGCAGGGAGAGCCGTCTTTATCCAGCATTTCTTCCTTTGCACCGGTTTCCAGAGGAATGGATTTCGGGAAAAAATAGCGGTCTCCGGAATATCCGGCAAAATAGAATACAGGAATATCATAACTGCTCAGTGCATCCGACCAGGAATAATTGCACCCCGGTTGGTTTACATATCTCCAATGTCCATCCACCAGTTCCCAGCGTTCTCCGGTAAGGCATACATTTACAGGATCTGCATACCGTTCATCCCGCAGAAACTGCATGGCTTTCCGTGCAGAAATGGTGTTCCCGTACATGGCATCCGGGCTGGTCAACTGCGAAAGCATTTCATATGCTTCTGCCAGCAGGGTATCCGCTTCCGCTTTGCCTGCATCTGTGGATTTATCAATATAATTGGCCATCCAGAATTTGTGATACCCGAGAGCATACTTTTTATCATCACTATCCGAAAATGCTTCCAGTGCAGGCAGTATAGTATCCGTGGTATATTTCTGCTTTTCTTCATCACTGCCCAACTGCCAGCAGATGTCCAGAGATATTTCTGCAAATGCACGTGGGTCTCCGAATTTCCGGGCACTTTCCAAAGCGATTTCGCGATATTTTCCACTGTCTGCGTTGTAGGCAATCATGGAGGACTGTATTGTAAATTTCTTTACATCCTCCGCATAGGAAAGATTCCCGATCAGCTCCTTTACCTGTTCGTATGCCTTGTCAAATCCATCCATGGTACCATAGATTTTATGATACTTTTCCAGTTCTTCCACTTTCTGCTGTACAATATCCCGGAATGTGTCCGGCAGTTTCTGATTGTTGTCCATAGCGTTCTCCTTTTTCAGCCGTTCTCTGGCATCGTGAATCCGCCGTTTTACGGTTCCCAGCGGAATATTCTGCCGCTTTGCTATTTTTTCCATAGGAAGACGGTTCCAGAAGTACAGAATGGCTGTTTCCCGCAGGGCAGGCGGCAGAGACAGAATCTGTTTCCGCCATTCCTCCAGCGATTCTCTGGCACAGAACAGCCTTTCCGGTGTCCTGCTGTCTGCCAGCTGTTCCAAAACTTCTTCCGGTTCCGTTCCGGGTGTTCTGGTCACCAGATTCAGATATTTGTATTTCAGGATCTGAGAAAGCCATCCGCCGATTTTTTCCGGCTCCCGCAGGGAACCCAGCCGCAGATATCCGTCAATCAGCGTATCCTGCACCAGATCTTCCGCCATATGCACATTGCCGCAAAGAGACAGTGCAATTCGGTACAGCTTCTGCATATACATCCCGGTAATGACAGAATATGCTTCTGTATCTCCGGACAATACACGCCGCACAGCATCCTGTACATTCCTGTCTGTTCCTTCCATTCCATCCGTCTGCATGACCATCCCCCCTTTCTGATATACTGTAGAACCATGGTTTCATATATATAGACACAGTACAGCCGCAAAAGGTTCGCTCAAAAAGATAATAATTGAAAAATAAGAAGTATTCTGCCGACAGGATTCTATCGAGCATAATACTTCTTATTTCTTAAATCTTATTTCTTACTTTTTCGGCATCATCTTTTCCATGCCGCCCATGTAGGGTCTCAGAGCCACAGGAATGTTTACGGAACCGTCAGCATTCAGGTTGTTTTCCAGGAATGCGATCAGCATACGGGGCGGAGCAACCACAGTGTTGTTCAGCGTATGGGCCAGATACTTCTTCTTGCCGGCAGCTACACGGATCTTCAGACGACGTGCCTGTGCATCCCCCAGATTGGAGCAGGAGCCTACTTCAAAATACTTCTTCTGACGGGGAGACCATGCTTCTACGTCACAGGACTTCACCTTCAGGTCCGCCAGGTCACCGGAGCAGCATTCCAGAGTACGAACGGGAATATCCATGGAACGGAACAGATCCACAGTGTTCTGCCACAGCTTGTCATACCACATCATGGAATCTTCCGGCTTGCAGACAACGATCATTTCCTGCTTTTCAAACTGGTGAATACGGTATACACCCCGTTCTTCGATACCGTGAGCGCCCTTTTCCTTCCGGAAGCAGGGAGAATAGCTGGTGAGGGTGTAGGGCAGTTCTTCTTCGGGAATGATCTGGTCGATGAACTTACCGATCATGGAGTGTTCGGAGGTACCGATCAGATACAGGTCTTCGCCTTCGATCTTGTACATCATGGCTTCCATTCCCGCAAAGCTCATAACGCCGGTAACCACATCGGAACGGATCATGAAAGGCGGTACGCAATAGGTAAATCCGCGTTCGATCATGAAGTCACGGGCATAGCTGATTACGGCAGAGTGCAGACGGGCAATGTCTCCCATCAGGTAGTAGAAACCGTTGCCGGCAACACGGCGTGCGCTGTCCAGATCAATACCGTCGAACCGTTCCATAATGTCGGTGTGGTAGGGGATTTCGAAATCCGGGACAACAGGTTCGCCGAACTTTTCAATTTCCACGTTTTCGCTGTCGTCCTTGCCGATCGGTACAGAAGGGTCAATAATGTTGGGAATGGTCATCATGATCTTCTTGATCTGTTCCGCCAGTTCGCCTTCCCGTACTTCGATAGCAGCCAGTCTTTCCGCCTGTTCGGTAACGAGCTTCTTCATTTCTTCGGCTTCGTCCTTCTTGCCCTGACCCATCAGCATACCGATCTGCTTGGAATACTTGTTGCGGTTCCCACGCAGTTCGTCCGCTTCCAGCATGATCCGGCGGTTTTCTTCGTCCAGAGCGATTACTTCGTCTACCAGAGGCAGCTTGGAATCCTGGAACTTATTCTTGATGTTCTGTCTTACCACATCGGGGTTGTCTCTGAGGAATTTGATGTCAAGCATGATACTATATCTCCTTGTAAATGATTTTGAAAATAAAAACAGCCGACCGCCCAATCTGCATGGGACGAATCGACTCCGTGTTGCCACCCATATTGCCGGAATCCGCTGTCAGACAAATTCACGACCTCTTCATTTACGGTACGATAAGGGATACCGTCCCCCCCACTCATCGCAGGCTGCTTGGAAAGTGGAACCGAACCATCTGCGCTATGTCTTGCACCCACCGACATCTCTCTGAACCGCATCCAAACCGGCGTCTTTCCGCATTGCAGGAAAATAACTATCATATAGTATATACGAAATTGCGTAAAAATGCAATAGGATTTCCGAAATTTAGTAAAAATTTTTATATTTGTTATCGCAGCATCGCAACCGCAAAAATATTCTTCCAATCTGCCGGAAAGTTCTTGTCATTTTCCATCGGATTTGTTATAATGAAACAAACAAAACCAATCATTTTTCGGAGGCAAATTATGTACGTACAACTCCCACCCCTTCGTGAGGATAAAATACTCCATTTCCCGCATTTTCCCACTGTCCACCAGTGTGTCATATTCCGCAACTGGGGTCTTGTACCGGTAAACCGGATTGCCAAAGTACTGGATACCGATGAAAATACAGTGCGGGCAGCAGCCGCTGAGATGGGTCTGGATCCACAACTCCCTGTCCATCCCGACTGGCTGACAAAAGGATACATCACTGTTATCCATTATAACTGGCATATTCTGTCATACGATGCTATCTGCACCCTCCTGGAATGGACTCCGCAGAGATTGGCATACACACTCCGTGAGGACGATTTCCAAGAGGTAAAACTGGGAAGATTCAAACCGGCCGTTCCGGACTGTACATACCATCCGCTGACACCGGAAGAGAAAGCGGCGACAGAAAAAATCCGCAGAACGGTTCTGGAAATGAACGAAAAGCTGCCTGCCTATACCAATGCCCCTTTCGATTTTGCCCCCTGTTTTGATCGTCACGGCGGAAAACCCATGATTCTATCGGATCCCCGGTATGAAGAACGGTATGTATACTCCTATTGTGCATTGTATGGAGATACCTTTACCGACAGGGAATTGCTGGACGCTTCGTTCCCGGACAAATTGCTGGAAGCCTATGCTGCCAACGGCATTACCGGGATCTGGACACATGTAGTCCTCTACAATATCGTGCCGTATTCGTTTGCCCCCTCAATGTCTGAAGGCTGGGAAACACGACAGGAAGGAATGCGGTATCTGACCGAAAAACTGGCAAAATACGGTCTGCGTCTGTTCTTCTATTTCAATGAACCACGTGCCATGCCGGAAGCTTTCTTTCAGGATCATCCTGAACTGCGCGGCAGACAGAACGGGGATTACAGCTCCATCTGCCTGAGTCTCCCGGAAGTGCAGAATTATCTGCGGGACAGTGTGGCCATGCTGGCAAAGAATATCCCACTGCTGGGCGGATTCTTCACCATCACTGCTTCTGAAAATATGACAAACTGTTACAGCCATACTCCTTATGGACAGAAGTCCACCTGCCCCCGCTGCGGCAAAACCATGGAGCATACCGACAGTTATGCACTAGTGAACCGTCTGGTCTGGGAAGGGGTTTCCAGTGTATCCGATACCATACGTGTGATTGCCTGGAACTGGGGCTGGGATCCAAGAGACACACCCGCTGCCATTGAAAAATTTCCGAATGAAGTAGCCATCATGAACGTCAGCGAACAGGGTGTCACAAAAGACATAGATGGTACCGTTACCAGTGTTCTGGATTACTCCCTGTCCATTGAAGGCCCCGGCGAATATGCACTGTCCACATGGAAAAAAGCCCACGAATGCGGCCATAAGGCATACGCCAAGCTGCAGCTGAACAATACATGGGAACTTGCTGCCGTACCCTGTATTCCTGCACTGGAAAAGGTATACCGCCATATGCGCCGTCTCACCGAAGCCGGAGATGCCTGCCCCGATGGTCTGATGCTCTGCTGGACACTGGGTGGCTACCCGTCTCCCACCATTCAGCTCGCATCCCGATTCTTCGACAATGCCAGACCTGTCCCGGAACTGCGTGAAATATACGAAGAAATGTTCCCCGGCCAGGATGTTGCTGCCATCGCCGAAGCCATCCATCAGTTCAGTGAAGCCTTTGATGCCTATCCGTTCCATATTGCTTCCGCTTATAACGGTACCCAGTTCCATGCCCCTGCCAACCTTCTGTTTGCACAGAACAGCGGTTTCACAGCAACCATGACCGGTTTCCCGTATGACAATCTGGACAGCTGGCGTTCTATATTCCCGGCCGAAACCTACATCCATCAGCTTCGTAAGCTCTCCGATGGCTGGCATACTGGTTTGGAAATCCTCCGTCCCATTGCAGAGCATACCGATGATCCCACGCTGCAGGAACTCTGGGACTGTGCCGAAGTATGTGACGCCCATTTCCGCTCCATGCTGCTCCAGTGCTGGTTCGTTTGCCACAGAGATAAGCGTCCCGAAAAAGCCGAACTGTCCATCCCGGAAATTCTGGCGGAAGAAGAATCCATCAGTATGCGTGTCGCTGCCGTGCAGGCCCACAACCCCACCATAGGATACGAATCCACCAATCATTATGTATATTATAAAAACAATCTGATTGAGAAAATCATCAACTGCCGGTATCTGGCGGACATTATGGGGTGAGGATATGGTGTATTCCTTGCTCCCTTATGATCCGGACAAACATACTGATCTGATACATGCATGGCTGGATGAAGATGCGCGCCGGAATACAGGGATTGACAGCGGCGCAGACTGGAACGAGGATATTGCCTATTGGCAGAAAGAATCCCCTGAGACCTTTCATGCCTATCTCATTGGCAATCCATCCCCAGTGGCAGCCGTGTACTGCTTCACAGAACCGGATAAACTCCACATCGGCGAACTGCTGGTGGCGCCGGAGTACCGTGGAAAAGGCATCGGTACATCCATCCTGAAGTATCTGCTGTACCAACACACGCACTGCGAAACTGCCACAGCCGTCATTTTCCCGAATAATACCGCATCCATCCGTGCCTTCCAGAAATCCGGTTTTGTCCATACTTCCACCCACCCGGACAGAGATGCAGCATACTATACATTCCATCGTATGAAAGTTACCGCCGCCGCCATCGGTCAGCTGGAACCATGGATGTATGGCAAAGAGAACCCATACCGTTTTGTGGTCATCTTTGCCAAATATCGGGACAAATGGCTGTACACCCGGCATACAGAACGCCGCACATGGGAAACCGCAGGCGGTCATATCGAGCCGGGAGAAACGCCGCTGGATGCCGCCAAACGGGAACTGTATGAGGAAACCGGCGCTCTGCAGTACCGGATCCGTCCGCTTTTCGATTACCACGCAGACAACAGCAGCGCCAAACCGGGAGACCATGCCGCAGGACAGGTATTTCTGGCAGAAATCGAAACCATTGGCCCTATGCCGGAGTATGAAATGGCGGAAACCAGCCTGTGGGATTCCCATCCGCCCATAGAAGAGCTGACATACCCTGCCATCCTGCCGATCTTGTTCCGTAAAATCCAAGACAATTCATAAATGAAAAACCGCATGAACCATTCTCATGATGACAGGGAACAGTTCATGCGGTTACCTTATGCTGTTATTTACTGCAGTTCTTCATATGCAGCCAGAATATCGTTCAGACCGGTCTGTACTTTTTCTGTCTTACTTGCCAGAACAGAAGCGGCATTGTCAGAAGCATTCTGGTTAATGTCCGTACGGAATATCTGAATCAGATTGTTCATACTCGCAGAATATACATAGCCGAAGTCAAAACGGATCCCGTTGTAAATCAAGTCAATCATGTCCGCTACATTGGCATCTCTTGCCAGTTTTTCCTTCACAGTGGTCTGGAAGTAGGGCATAGTACAACTGCGGTAGGATTCTGCACACATTGCTTCCAGCACAGCGGCAGACATTTCAGGATCTGCACAGGACAGAGGAATGACAAATACCGAGAAGCCGTTGTGGGTGAAGCCGCTGTAGGATTCCTGGGCGGTATCCAGCTTGGGGCAGGGCAGTATGGCGTAATCACTTTCCATATCCCGCATACTCTCACTGAGGCTGAGCCGATAGATACAAAGCATGGCTGTATCGTTCATAAACTTGCCTGTCAGTGTTGTATAGTCTTCTTTCCAGCAGTAGTTATTTTCAAACAGAAGCTTTTTTGTCTTTTCAATATATGCAAAAGTACGTTCATTGTTATATACAAGCGTGGGAACATCATAATCCTTTGTGTTT
>JAFQGY010000374.1 GCA_017415325.1 Clostridia bacterium | reverse complement strand
GGCAGTTTGGAAGTGGTGGCATTGTTTTTCACTTCTCCTCTCCGAGAAAAAAGCTGCACCATCCGCCTTTGTAACGGATGGTGTTTTCGCTTAGTCCAGTGGGAAGGATTCGACATCTTCACGCTTCAGCAGCTCTTCCAGCTTGATTCTGTCCACATAGATCTTGTTGCCGATTCGTTTGTGATCCAGGTATCGGATTACAAATTTTCTGGCTTTCTTCTTGCTCATGGGCAGGTAGCTTTCAATAACTTCGTTGATGTCGATATACTGGCGTTTGATCATGGCGATGGCCTCCATATGTTCCATAATGAAAGAAGCCCGTTCCGGACCACTCTGACCGGGACAGGCTCTAATGCATTGTTGGTAATTTTTCTGGAAGTATCGGAAACTAGTAGAAAGATATGCAAGGGGGAAGCAAATGGTATACAAATTCTGTATCAGGTAAATTTTTTTCGTAAAAAAATCCGGTAGTACCAACAACACATTGGATGGCCCATATGGTATCAATCTGACCGGAATGGCCTGTACTATCAACATATAAAGGACGGAAATATGTTTAACAACACCAAGAGACTTTACACAGGATTCTTCAGGATGGTCAACAGCAGACAGGTATACAGGGCTGTACCTATTTTTGATGTGAAAGATACGATATATGCCGCAATTAAGGATGTTCTACCGCATTCTGCAGTGACTATCACAAACAGCTTCTTTACCATTTCCCCCTGCCCTTCCAAGAGAAAATTCAGGAAGATTATGAAGCTGCTCTCTGTTAGTGAAACTATAAAGCAGGCGATTCTTCCGGATGAACTGTTTGTGTTTCAGCAGGAGTACGACATGAAGAAGGCCATAAACACGGAGAATCCAAAGGTAACGCCGGAAATGGACTTCAGGTATTACATGAATTTCGTTGAAACGAATTTCGGCAGGATGGATAATGCTGCCCCTGACAATAACAGCAACGGTGGTGGACAGAAGCAGGAAATTACGACAACAGAACCTCTCGACTATATCATCCTTCGTGGGTTTATATCATTGTCTGCTTGACAATTTTTAAACAATGTGATACAATTATGAAAAAATTACCAACAAGGAGATCTTTTCATGAAGAAATACTTGTCATTACTTCTTGCAGTTTTGATGTTGTGTCCTGTAATTACCTCCTGTTCCGGCACGCAGGAGGAAGATACTGCCCAGGAAACCGCCGGTGCGATGGAGTCAACCGCTGAAACCGAGACGCTTGCTGCGGAAAAAGCCTACGTCCGCGAAGGTAAGGATTTTGATGGAAAAACATTTAACGTCATCGCAGATCTGGAGACAGGCAATAATTTGTATTACGATGATCTGACAATCGAGGAGGAAAACGGTGAGGTACTGAACGATGCCGTGTTCAGCAGGAATCTGAAAGTCATCGAAGATTACAACGTCAAGCTTACCTCTTCCTGTGTAACAGAATCAGAAGCTCAGATGGTCAACGCAGTAAGTGCAGGGGACCCTTCACTGATAACTTTGACACAGATGGATCGGTTCTGTTGCGGAATGATGGAGTTGTTTAAACGTCTGGAAACGGGTGTATATACTGGTATTCAACTTATACAGATAAAACAGGAGTAACTCATATGAAAAACGATATGTCTTTGCCATTACATACTGCAGAGTGCTGGAAAAGAACAGATATTGTTCTCAGCAGTTCTGTGGCGTACGAAAATCCATACTGGGATGTACAACTGGATGCTGTGTTTACCCACGAAGATGGTACAAAAATTCATCTGTACGGTTTCTGGAACGGCGGAAATGAATTCCGGGTTCGGTTTGCTCCCGTAAAAGCAGGCAATTGGGTATACGAAGTTACCTGCTCTGATTCCGCCAACACTGGCCTTCACGGTCAGAAGGGGACGATTCTTGCCGTAGAAAATACCGGTTCAACAGAACTTGACAAGCATGGTTTTGTTCGTATTTCGGATAACGGGCGGTATTTTGTTTACGATGACGGAACGCCGTTTTACTGGCTTGGAGATACCAACTGGCAGGCTCCCAACTATGTTTCGATCAAACGCTGTAATTATCCCGGGTGCCGCTGCGGCAATCAGTTTCTGCATGAACTGAATGACCGGATTGCGAAAGGTTTTACTGTTTATCAGACATATTTCGACAGTGCGGAATCGGATGGCGGCGGACAGCGCAGGATCTCACCGGAGCCGAGTCTTTGGCTTGAGCCGCATAACAGAATCAATCCGGATACCTTTAAGCATAAAATTGATATAATGTTCGACCATCTTGCAGATGCCGGGATGGTAATTGCGCTGGGATTCGGTGTTCACTCCAACACAATAGCCGCAATGTCTCTTGATGCATTGGAGCATCTTTCACGGTATCTGACAGCACGGTATGCCGCATATCCTGTTGTATGGATTACGGCACAGGAAATTACAGGTGATGCGCAGTTTGCTGCCTGGAACCGTTCAGCAGAGATTACTGCTGCAGGAGATGGATATCATCATCCGCAGGGGGCACATCAGTTCCCTATGCCGATGGAAAATTCTTATGTAGCTGCATTGGATGAAACGGCTTGGCATGCCTTTTATGCACTGCAGGCAGGTCATGGGCCATCACGGGTACCCAAAAGCCTTTATGAAGGATATTGGAATAACACCAGAAACAGTCATCCAAAACCGTATGTGGAAACGGAAGCCAATTATGAAGATATTGCCTGCGGCGGTTTCAATGGGTATGCATCTTCCAGAATTGCCGCATGGAGAGCCAATCTGCTGGGGAGTTACGGATTTACATATGGCGTTACCGGAGTATGGGCCAACTGTTATTCCACAGCAGGAGATACAGGATGGCTGGGAAATTACAGTTTTGAGCCATGGTATATGGGGATTGATAAGCCTGGTTCCCGGGAAATGACATATCTGTCAAGGTTCTTCCGGTATGCGGATTTTTCTTCTCTGGTTCCTCGGTTCAATGATCCTGACTGGTCTGACTGCACAGACGAAGAAAAATTGGTTGCTGCTTCTGAGGATCACAGAACCTATATTGCATATTTTTGCAACACCGATCTGACAACCGGGACTTTGAAAGGACTGTGTTCCGGAGCTGTGTATTCTGCAAAATGGTATAATCCGCTTACCGGGAAGTTTTTATGTATCACAGATTCATTTGATCCTGTTCACGGAGAATATTCTGTACCGTGCAAGCCGACAGCCGGGGACTGGGCATTGCTTGTTACCAGCCGTACAGATCTGGGAGAATATCTGACAGAAACAGTTTCCCTTCCGGTTGGCAAGTTTACGGAAGAAGGAATACCGCAGAAACCGAAAGTGACCTGTTCCGGCAGCTGTATTTACACGGTAGGCGGTAAAGAAACAAATTCCGTGGACGCACTGTTTGATGGGAATCCGGAAACTGAATGGATACCGTTTGCCCCTATTGCCAGTCAGACAATATCCATGGATCTCGGGGAAAACAAGACTCTCTGCGGGATCCGGATTGTTCCGGGAAAAGAGGCAGTTCTCCCATCATACCGTATTATGGGTTCCAATAATAAAATGGATTGGGATATTCTTGTGGATAGGTCTCAGGATGGGATCAAAGGTAGCAGAATTGTGGAAGAAGCCCTGTGCGGGACATACAGGTATGTGGATCTGTTGTGGTTTGGAACTGCAAATAACACGGATGTGAAAACTATAAGGGAAATTACACTGCTTGCAAAAGATGACAAAGCAACAACATGAAAAAATTCCAGAAAGGCAGGTATAAATACTGTGGATAAGAAATTTAGATTTGCTGCACTTGGTGCCAATGGACGGTGGCTTGGACTGGATCTGACCTATTTTGTGCACCCTGATGCAGAACTGGTTGCAGTATGTGACATTGCGGATGGCATTGCGGAAAATGCGGCAGAAAGCCATACAAAAGCGTTCGGGAATACCGTAAAGGTATACCATTCTTATGAAGATATGGTAAAGGAAGCTGTATACGATGCGATTATTATTACATGTGACCCGGATATTCAGGTACAGTATGCCTGTGCGGAAATGAACCGCGGGATTCATGTAATGACTGAGGTGCCTGCTGCATTTTCTATCGAGCAATGCTGGGATCTGGTGAATACAGTACGGAAAACCGGAGTCAAGTATCAGCTGGCTGAACAGACACGGTATTGGTACTTTATAAGTCAGTGGCGGAAAATGGCACAGAACAATGAATTCGGGAAAATCTTCTATGCGGAAGGTGAATATCTTCACTATGAACCCAGATGGGACTACTTCCGCAATAAGAGAACCGGTATTTCTGTTTGGACTGATGATCCTTCCTATGATAAGAATCCCGATTATGAACGCAGTTGGAGATACCGCTGTTTTATGGATCCTATCTATTATATGCCTCATGAACTTTCTCCCCTGCTTTCCATTACCGGCGGCCGTATTGAACGGGTAAGTTGTTTCGGTACCCGCTTGGGCAGTTATGCCAGTCAGGGATTTGAAACCCGTGATCTGGAATGTGCCATCATGCATGGTTCCAACGATACCATCTTCAGTCTGCGTGCAGGGTTCACTGCACCTTATGGGCATAAAGGCGGTACAGGAGCTCACTGGTATCAGATCAAAGGTACAAACCGTACGGTAGAATGGTGCCGTTCTACTATTGATACACCGAAGATGTTTGATGCATCTACCGGTGAATGGACAGAACAACACTGGGGTACTTCTGATCCAGATGCTGATGCTGCTTTCCAGAATGCAGGGCACGGCGGCATTGACTACTATCCTATGTACTATTTTATGGACGCCATTCTCCACGATAAAACACCGCCTATGGATGTATATAAAGCTGTAGAATGTGCTGCTCCGGCAATCCTGGCAGCAGAATCCGCAAGACGCGGTGGTGAAATGCTGCTTGTTCCGGATTTCCGGAAATAATATGTAGAATTGGCTTAAATTATATATGATACAGGAACAGAGCAATGCGTGTATATTATTTGTATGATGACAATCGCCGGAATGTCTGCAGTCAGGCTGGGATTGATGATACTTCCGCCTACATACCTGCACTTCTGTACTTTCTCGGAGTAACCGGACAACCTATCGAGTTGGATTTATTGGGTTCTCTGCAGGAAACTGATATCCTAATTGCGGTGCGCACCCAACTGCCGGCTTTACCCTGCACTGTGATTTCCTTTGCAGCGGAACAGTCATGGGAACAGGTGCTGGAAAATAAATGGTATGGTACGATTCAGACCTGTGAATCACATGCACCGGTACTGCCGATTTTTGCACCGCTGTATCCGTTGGCAGATACGGGGGAAGAAATCCTGGCAGTGGGCTCCATGAATGGTGGAGATACGATGCCGGCCATTGTCAGATCCGGCAAACGATACGAATTCGCTTTTGACCTGCCGGCTTCGGTATGGTATAGCGGGGACGGATTTGAACAATCCGAAGGGATTAATGGGTTTCAGCAGGTTCGGGTACCGGATATGCGTCCTCTCCCGATGGATTTCGACACAAAAACACTGCCGTATAACGATATTCTTTGCGGAATTCTCCGAGATATTCTGTCTGCAGCGGGCGTACCAATGTTCCACACACTTCCACCGCTGGAAGATGGCTCCATTCCGGAATTGGCTCTGCACTTTTCCGGAGACGATGATGCTACTTCTTCGGAAGTCAACAGAACTGCTGCGCTCCATATGGAATCGAGAGGGCTTCCGTATCACATCAATGCCATGCCACTCGATGCAGACCGTTTTATCATGACAAGGCAGGAGTTTGAAGACCTGCAGACACATGGTTGTGAATTCGGACTGCACACCAATTTCTACGGAGTTCCATTCTCTGCAGAAACCCAGAATGCACAGGCAGAGCTTTATATCAAAGTATTTGGCACAGAACCTGTAACGAATGTCAATCATTGTCTGATCCGGGACAGCTCAACAGCTAAACGACTGGAGTGGCTGGAAGCACTGGGGATCATTGGAGACAATGATATGCTCGGCGAAGTGGATCCACATGATGTGAATGCATTCAATGTGACAGGTTATGGTTTTGGTACTTCTTTCCCGCGGTTTACCTGTGCCGGTGCTGATCAGAAAAACCGGCTGATTCGCACAGTTGAAATTGCGAACACCTATTACGAACCCCGGCTGGATCCGGTAAAGTATCCGGATGAAACGCCGATCCGCAGGTATCTGGACATCAGTGCGGAGAGGGGGGCATATGCGCAATTCTTCATGCATCCTCATTATTTCAATGAATCATTCGGTAATCAGGCAATGGTGCATGCGGCTTTGGATCTGATCCAGAAACACTGTCGGGAGAAGGGATATCGGATCTGGTATACGACCACCAATACTATTGCACATTTCTGGAAAGACCGGGCCGATTCTGTACTGCAGAAAAGAGGAAACGGAGAGTATTATTTAAATGCCAGATGCCCATTGGTGATTCAACTGCCCAATGGATTCCATAAAGTGTTTATCAATGGGAAGGAATTTAACTCTACTGAGATTATGCTTTGCGGAAAAAACGTGAATATGGTATCAATTCGGAGTGCAGGAGAATATTTCCTTAGATTTGACAGATAAATTATTTGTAAAAAGGGGCTGTCGCAAGTTAAAAAATTGCGCTTTCGCCCTATACAAGAGAAACAAAAATCCAGAGGTGTCACTACTGCATCTCTGGATTTTCTTGTTAGTATTGCACAAGCTGTTCACAATTTGTTAATGCTATGCGACAGCCCCTTTTTTACAGCACTGGGAAGTTCTGTTGGGTGAAACGTTTTAATCGTTGATTAAGCTGCCGTCAACACATAGTCTTCGATTATGCTGCAGTAAACCTAAAACATTTGGATACAAATCTTCCTCACCGGAATAAAAAATACAGACTGAATATTTTTGTTCCTGGAAAATACTGCAGCGATTCTTTACTATGGCCTGGGCAGAAGAATCGTCCTTCTCTGCCTGTGACATCCAAAAGCAGACAGTTTTTTTATCATGATTTGTAATTTCAAGCAATATTATTTTCCTCTCAGATATAGGGATCCTGAATACAGTGTTCTCGGATATGCGGTTACATATACAAATATTCTATATTTTATCAATCAAACAGAATTTATGTAAATATTTTGATTCTATATGAAATTTTTCCGGAATTTATTGCTTTTTTTCTAAAGTAGTGGTACAATAAACAAAAGTATAAATATGTGTTTTCTTGGAATGGAAGAATTACAGCAGATTTCTGGTGGAGAACGATATGTTGAATTCTGTTACAGTTATTATCCCGGCATATAAACCGGGGCATGAACTTCTTGATACCATTGACGGACTGAAGAAAGCGGGTTTCGCTGATATCCTTGTTGTAGATGATGGCAGCGGAGACGCGTTTGCAAAGTTATTTGAAGAAGTCCGTAATATTCCGGAATGTACCCTGCTTCGCCATGATGTGAACCGCGGAAAAGGTGCAGCATTGAAAACAGCTTTTTCTTATTATCTGCAAAATCGTAAGAATGCAGTGGGGGTTGTGACTGCTGATGCAGATGGACAGCACCTGCCATGCGACATTCGTTCTGTTGCGGAAAGAATGGCAGCCTGTCAGAATACAGTATTGGGTGTCCGGGATTTTTCTGACCCGGCAGTTCCCACTCGCAGCAAATCCGGCAATCGCATTACACGAGCCATGTTCCGGATTTTTCTTGGGATGCGGATTACAGATACACAAACAGGTCTGCGGGCTTTTCCAACGTACGCTCTTCCTGTTATTGCTTCCGCAGCCGGAGATCGGTATGAGTTTGAGACCAATATGCTCTTTCTTATGAACCAATGCGGTCTTTCTATGGAAGAAGTGAAAATTTCTACCGTATATATTGATGACAACAGTTCTTCCCATTTTCGTGTAGTGCGTGACAGTTTACGTATTTATGCCCTGTTTATTAAATATCTGTTCAGCTTTTTGTTATCGGCTGTTCTGTTTTGTCTGCTTTCCAGCGTATTTGTTGATGCCGGAATATGGCAGGTTTTTCCTCTCCCGGAAATGCTGTCTTCTGTAATTGCCGGCGGAGTTGTAGCTTCTCTGGTCCATTATTTCATCAATGCAGCAGCTGTATTTGACAGTTCCATTCGTTTACGGACTTTTGGCAAATATCTGTTGTTGGCTGCAGTTCAAGTGATTCTGGCAGCTGTACTGTTCTATCTGATTCAGGGATTGCCGGCTGTTCTGTATGTGCTTATAAAGAGTATTGCATGGGTACTGTTCTTCTTCATACACTTCCGGCTTCAGCACAAATGGGCATTTCGTCCGGTTGTGTAATCTCAGAAATCTGAATCATAATTAATTTTTGTTAAGAAAGTGTGACATATATGAAAGCCTCTCGCCTGCAAAAAAAATCACCGGGGACGATTCTCTTTCGTTCTGCTGTGATTTTTATAACAGTGTTGATCCTTCTGCTGGCAACTGCGTACAGTGTGATGTGGATTCTGGTAAACGGTCCGTCTCCTACGGCAAGACGACTTTTTGTTTTGTCTGTTAAAGAGACATCTGCGGCAGGATTCCTGGCGGATATGTATCTGTCGGATGCTGAAATTGAAGAAATTTTGGGTGGCAGCGGAAATTCCATTGAGGAAGAAGAAATGGATCTTTCTTTGATCTCTCTGCCAAATCGTATGGAAGAAGAAACGCAGAAAACGGAAACTTCGGCTTCCGATGCGCCGGATTCATCAAAGAAACCCGATCAGAATGTCCCGGCTGCTGCAGAAACAGAATCTGTTGTGCAGGAAACGACGCAGACTGCTGTTGAAGATGATGGAATTGAGGTAATCGATGTGGAAGGTTCCACATACAATGGAAAACTGATGATTATTTCAGATCCCAGCCGCGTATTTGTGGGTGTACCGGATTCCTATGGTGAAAACAGCTCCGGTCTGACTGTAGCATCCATGATCGAAAAATACGATTGTATTGCAGGAACCAATGCCGGTGGTTTTTATGATCCAAACGGTTCCGGAACCGGCGGCATCCCGGAAGGCATTGTTATCTATGAAGGTGAACTCCTCTGGGGAGAATTGTATGGAAGCTACAGTCTGGCCGGAATCGACGCCGATGGAATCCTGCATGTTGGACTTATGACCGGTCAGCATGCATTGGATCTCGGAATTCAGTATGCCGCAAGCTATGGTCCTGCTCTCGTGATCAACGGCAAGTCTGCCGGCGGATCATATGGTTTGGGCGGCGGTCTGAATCCCAGAACAGCTATTGGCCAGAGAGCGGACGGTGCGATTCTTCTTCTGGTAATCAACGGCAGATCTATCGGCAGTCTTGGTGCCACACTGGATGATCTGGTGGAGATCATGCTCAATCATGGAGCGGTCAACGCCAGCAACCTGGACGGAGGTTCTTCTTCGATCATGATTATGGACGGTGAATTTTTGACATCCAGTGCCTATATTTTTGGTGAACGCGTGGTAGCTACATCCATTCTTGTGAGAAAATAAGTTTATGATTACTACTGATATGAAAAACAAAAACAGATTCTGGAAAATATATTTCCGTATAACCAGTGTGGTTGTTCTGGCTCTGGTGATCGGTCTGGCTGTCTTCAATGATTTTATACGAGCTTATGAAATTGCACAGCCTTCCACTGCAGCGAGCCGGTATGCGGAATCCATCACAGAAAGCGAAATACTCTCTATGCTGGAGGAAACACTTACAGACTCTTCTTCCGGCTTTAACAGCAAAGAGGCAACCATTGCGGCATATATGCAAGCTTTACCGGAAGACGGTTATACCTGTACCCGGATACTGACCATGGGGAATACAGAGCATCCTGTATATGGTCTGTACTGCAATGGTGTATTACTGGCGCATGTGACCCTTGAACAGGGGGAAAAAGGCAGTTATGGATTTCGGCCATGGGATGTTTCTGATGTAGAGATTCTTCCGGATAATCTGCCGGTAAAGAAAGCAACCTATTCTATCTATGCACCTTCCGGCAGTACGGTAACTGTCAATAATATTGAGCTGACAGAAGAATGGATCCACGCGGAAGATGCTGTGTACCCATTTGCTTCTGCATTCGAAAAGGAAGGAAAGGTTTTCTGTACACAGTATGTAATACAGGATCTGATGGGAGAACCTGCTGTTACCTGTATCAGAAATGGTACTGTTTGCAAACAGGAAGAGGCAGATTCAAACGATGCGGTGTATTTCTTGTATCCGGAAAATGCAACAAAAACATATGATATTGTTGTTCCGGACGGCAGTTCTGTTACAGTAAACGGTGTTTTGCTGGAAGAAGCCTATACTGTGGAAACAGGAATTCCGTACACATACAGTGCATTGGAAGTAAATCGTTCTGCCCTGCCCACTGCCAGAAAGTACACCGTTTCCGGTCTGTTTATGAAACCGGAAATTTCGGTACAATATCACGGAATCACTTTGGATGTAATATCTGACGAAACAAAGAATACCTTCATGAGTCCGTATCCACAGGAACTGATGTACACCTGTGCCGTTACTGTTCCTACCGGCAGTGCTGTAACACTGTATGGACAGGATTGTACCGGGTATAAAATTGCCGATACCGTAACACCGTATGCCCTTCTTTTTGAAGAAATCGGTACACCGCCGGTATTGGAACAGTACCAGATTGACAATTTATTTCTGCCGCCTGATGATGTTGAGGTAGTATACGGTGATAAAGTTTTGAATATTGCAGCGGAACAGGATGGACATACGTGGATGTATAACGGTGAATATCCTGTTGTAAAGAATCCGGAT
>JAFQGY010000373.1 GCA_017415325.1 Clostridia bacterium | reverse complement strand
GTGCTAGTAGTAAAACTGGGACATGTACTATTACAGTAAAAGCGCCTGTTTCTTACACAATGAAATTATCCGAATACAATAAAAATTTAACTGTAGGGGAAAAAAGTACTCTGTCGGCATGGGTAGAGCCAAAGATGCCGCTTCCTGCAGATGGGACGGATCGTGCTATCGTTTATAGATCTTCAAACACAAAAGTAGCAACAGTGAGCAGTACAGGTGAGATTACAGCTGTAGCTGTTGGTTCTGCTGAAATACTTGTAGAAACAGATGGTGTAAAATCTGCAGTTTGCACGGTGAATGTCACTGGAAAAGCGGAGTTAACGCTTGTCAAAAAGCCAACTAAAACAACGTATTACTTAGGTGATTCTATAGATACTAACGGGTTGAAATTGGGTTATACAGATATGTACGGAAAATATACTGTAATCACTAATGGATATACAGTATCCGGCTATGACTTGCACCGCATCGGTACGCAGACAGTGAAAGTACAGTATGCAGGGCTAATGATTACGTTTGACCTAACAGTAAAAACACCAAGTATCACAATTAATAAATTACAGATTAAGGATGTTTTATTATTAGCAGTACAGACAGAGCCGGAGGGTCAAAAATTCGATATCTGGAGTTCGAATCGTGAGGTGTTTGTAGTATCTTCTTACTTGGGTTCATCCTATGTCGCACAACCTACTGGTGAAGGGACAGCATATGCACATGTTTCTATGGTATATAACGGCATTGAGTATTCGGATTATGTTTCTGTGACGGTTGAACGGATTGCAGAAGAACATCATTTTAATATCTTTATGGTAAAGGAGGATATTTATAATCCTAAGTATAGTCCAGAATTAGTCTTTTCTATCGATACATCAATTCCCGATTTTAACATCCACTTGGTGAAATGGTCGGTTAAGGGACAAGGAATAGAATATAGTGGTACATATGATGACAATTATTACCATGTACGATTTAAGGATGTAAATTCTGTTGAAATTACAGCAACTTATTCATATAATGAAAAAATTTATACGGATACATATTTATATGAATATGAATATGAGGAGGTGTATATAACTCTTCCAGGAGATTTTGTTGATTTACCTGGATATACTGTAGTATTGCCAGAAAGTTGATATGTATTTATACAAAAACCTTTAGGAGTGGAATAATGGTTTGGCGAACGCTGTAACAGTGGTGAAGTTTAAGAGAGACTGGTTTATAATGGTGAGCTGACTTCTATTTAACACATATATAATGCAGGAAGGCAGATAACAGCGAAACCGGATGGTACATTAACCGATCTTCAGACTGGACATGAATATTATTGTCTGTTATGGGAGGGGTGTTACTGATGTTTAGTACGACTTCTCACAAGGCTTCTGTGTTCGTGGGAAAGATACTGCGGCGTTCTTGGAAGATAGTTTGCATAAGATGGGATTGACAGATAAGGAAGCAAATGAATTTATCATTTTCTGGATGCCAAAGATGGAAGAAAATGTGTATAACCTTATCTCATTCCTGAGCGAAATCTATACAGATAACGCTGTTCTTACGGTTGATCCTCTTCCGGATACAATGATCCGTGTATTTATGGCATGGTATTCCATTGATGAGCCGATTGAAATTGTACCACAGGAACTTTCGGCTCCGGAACGTCAAGGATTCACTGTCATTGAATGGGGCGGAGCAGAAATACCAAGGCCATAAATTAATGATGATTTAGAAGATGCTGTCGTAAGTATCTCTCAACAAATAAAGTAAAACAAAAAGCACATAATATAAACCCAAAGAGTGTGAAATGTCCTGCTCTAAATTGTTCGGACAGCACAAAAAAGACCTGTATGGTAGTAAATAAGAAGTATTAAGCAGCAAACTGGCTTCGTTTTACAAGCGTGCAAATACCGCTTCGACCAGACCATCTGCACGGTCAAAACCTGCCACCTCGACGGACAGAATCGGCCATGCTCACGGAGCACTATACCACTGTTGTTTCAAACTCCCCGCCGGAACTTTTCCACCGCCTTAGCGGCCTGCAGGCTTTAGCCTGTGGGAAAGTCCAGCGGGGGATGCAGATTTCATGTCAGCGGAAATTCAGAGAACAATTCAAGTATCGTGAATTTCAGAATCCTTCCACTTGAGAATGATTTTCCGGGACTGTTCGTAAATATCCTGCTCGGACCAGATGTGTTCATCATCCGGTTCATTCGAAAACAACTCCAGAATCTCACACTTTGCTCGTTCCGTATTCATCATACCGCTGAACCATGCAGCATACTTCGTATCCAAATCAGCAGCGGTAATCGTCATTCGAGTTCCTCCGCCTTCAATCCATACCGTTCACGCATGGACTTTTCACCGTCCACCAGAATGTTGTAAGCGTTGTGAGTCACACGATCCATAATCGCTTCACAGATGGGACTGCCGGATTCCGGATCGGGATCGATGCGGGAATACCATCCTTCGGTCTCAAACTGTGTACAGAAGATCGTTGTTCCATGTCGTGTACGGCTTTCGATCAGTTCCAGGATAGCGTAGGTTTCTTCCGGAACAAGACAGCGGATCAGCCATTCATCCAGGATCAATAAATCGACTTTCTCGTATGCCTTCATGGTCTTCTTCAGTTCTTTGTGTTCCCTGACAACCATCAATTCTTCCAGCAGCTCCGGCATACGGATGTATCGTACACTGTACAGCTTCCGGCAGGCAGCTTCACCGAGCGCACAGGCAAGATAGGTCTTACCGTTTCCGCTGGCGCCGCGGAAGATGATGTGATGTCCCTCTTCTATGTATTTGCAGGTCGAAAACTGGATCATCTGCTTTTTGCTCAGTTTCCGGTCTTCAAAATACTCAATCCCTTCTACTGTAGCTCCGGGAATTGCAAACCGCGCATTGTGAATACAGCGGGTGTACTTGTTCGCCTGTCTGCGGTTCCATTCTGCTTCTACCAGCATGGCAAACCGGTCATCGAAAGGCATCTCCCGGTAGGCTTCCATGTCCTTCTGCTGACTTTCCAGTTCAGAGGCCATTCCGCCGAACCGCATTTCCTTCAGCAGTTCAATCGTGGACTGACGGATCATTTTGATTCACCATCCTTTCCACGCTTGCTGTAATAGGCAGCTCCTCGGGTAATTCCGTAAGCATTGGAATTCCTGCGGACTTCGGGTTTCTCTTCTTCCGGCTTGATAATGTTGTTTTTCAGAATCATACTGATCAGACGAAGTGACGGCGCAGAGGTATGCTTCAGAACATCCGTACACGCCATTTCCAGTTTCATTTGGCCGTATTTCTCACAGAGTTTGGTTAGACTGGCACAGGATTTGAATCCCTGTTCCGGCTCTTTACCGGCAGTCAGGAAATATGCAGCCACTCTCGTCGTACTCTCACCAACAGATTTCGCCCATACAGTGAAGTCTTCTGTGTTGTAGTTCAGATACTTCCGATGCTCAGGGGTCATGTGGTTTTCGTTGATGATGGGTTCACGCTGCGCTGCAGTTTTTCTCACATGGCAAGCAACACGGCTGCCGTGGAAGAATACCTCAACGGTAGTAGAGGTCAGACGGATATCCACTTTCTCACCGATCAGGTCAAAGGGGACGGAGTATTTGTTCCTGCCGTCAGACACCAGATAGTCCGTTCCGACTTTGATATTCGGATTCCATGTTGCAAGTTCATATCTCTGTGCCGGAAGCGGCTTCATGAAGGATTTTTCTTCCTCCAGATACGCACTGTGCCGGCATCCTTCTCTCTGCCTGAATTCACGGAGATTGAGCTCCTCAAGTTTCGTACGAACAGCTTCCTTTGCTTCATTCAGTGTGAAGAAACGTTCATTCCGCAGTGCCGCCAGAATCCACGTAGAAGCAAACTTCACACTGCCTTCTGCAAGACTCTTATCCTTCGGATGTTCTACTCGTGCGGGTACAATAGCGGTATCGTAATACTCCGCCAGTTCCTGATAACTGCGATTCAGTACCGTCTCATAACGGTTGGTTTTGGTCACACCGGTCTTGAGATTGTCCGGAATCAGGAGCCGTGTCACACCACCGAAGTATTCGTAAGCATGGACATGACAGTTCAGCCAGTTCTCAAGCTTCATGTCGGCAGCTGCTTCTGCGTACACGTAACAGCTGCAGGGCAGAACGGCGATAAACAGATAGGCGGGTGTGATTTCACCGGTCACGGAATCATAGATGGGAAGCGTATCACCTGCCCAATCCACCTGTATGGCATCTCCCGGCTTGTGATGAATCCGCATGGTTGCTTTGGTGATCCTTGCCCATGCACGGTATTTGTCACCGAATTGTGTGGTCATGTAGGGTTTCCTGCCGAGAGATTCTGCTTTCTGAACGTACTCATTCCACAGCAGTGTCAGCGTGACTCCTCGTTTTGCAAGTTCGTTGTGGATATACGGATAGTCTGGCTCCAGATACATACTGACGGCGGAGTACCGTTCCGGAAAGAGGATGGCTTCGATCTGTTCATTGGTCACGGATTCCTCCAGTGGCCAGCTGAGGTTATGCACTTTCGCAGCGGCTAAAAATTCGCTTACGGTATCCCGCGAATGTCCGACACTGACGGCAATCTGCCGTTGGCTGGTACCCTCGCTTGCAAGGCGTAGGATTTCTTTGTAGTTAACCATTATGGTGTCCTCCTGGTTATTCTATAGTCACACATAGGTGTGCCGACTATATTTTACCATGGAGTTTTTACCGTAATGTGGACTGGCCTACCGCTCCGTGACGGTGGCCGATTTTTTCCGTGCACGTGGTCTAGTGGCGGCGATTTATACAAGCGGAGTCAGTTTTGATTTGGTTTGAATTCACTCATTGTTGTAGAACCGAATATGCTTCCCAATGAGGAGGGGAGCCTTCTCAAATCTTTTCAGTTGATACACTCGGATTGACAGCTCATCACCTGTCACAAAGGTTTTTCAATTTTCAGCACAACCGTTATAAATCAACCGACGAAAAACCGACGAACCAATCACGTCTAAACCGGTCTAAAAGGGAATACCCCCGTCTAAACCGGAAACCCAAAAAAGCAAGAAAAAACCTAGTGAATCATGCGAATCACTAGGTTTCACCTTGGTTGCGGGAGTGGGATTTGAACCTCACGACCTCCGGGTTATGAGCCCGACGAGCTACCAGACTGCTCTATCCCGCGATATTCAGTTCAGCATAGGGAAGATGCCGGAAACCGGGCTTGAACCGGTACATAACTTTCGTTATACGGGATTTTAAGTCCCGGGCGTCTGCCAATTCCGCCATTCCGGCATGTTGCTTGGAAGACTGTGCTCTTTGTACCGCTCACTGCCTCATCCCTTGCTGCTTATATAGTATACCACACCAGACTCCGTTTGTCAATACCTTTTTGAAAAAAACTTTAATTTTTTTCATCACAATCGTATCAACATCTGTTTTTCTGTTTCCTGAAAAGCCAAACGGATCCGATATACCACACCGGCAGCGGTTTCCGGCATCTGTTTTCCTATGCATCAATAGTATCCCCGGTGAAACGGGAAGTATACATATCCTGAAATTTTATTTTTCTTCCATGTACCGCAGCATTGCCCGGGCGAATGCATGTCCCAGTTCCAGCTGGTATGCCTGGGAAGTCTTTGTGGCGTCAAGGCCGAAGTACGGCGTTTCCAGCGTGACAGACAGCTTTACAGAATCCTGCTTGCTGAAATAATTCTTGGAGTTGGGGCTGGTTTCGTCGTTCCACTGTTCGTTGGGGCCTACATCGTAAATCCGGTCATAATGCAGAACAATTCCGGCCGTTTCTTCCTTCAGGAATTCTGCAAAATGGTTTGTGAAAGGTTCCATGGCTTCCGTGCTGCGGCTCAGGAAAACATGGTCATTCTGTCCGCCCTGATGCCAGGGAGAGTGGAAGTCGAAGGTGTACATCAGATTGTGTTCGCGACCGAACTGCATCATGTAGTCTACGACAGCGTAAATCGGTTCTTCCGTATAGTCCCTGTTGTGGTCGTGGGGCTTCCGGTTCTTTCCCTGGTCACCGTCCAGTACACCGTCATAGTCCACGCAGGGAACCACCAGCACAGAATACTCTTCCGGCAGAGCGGGCAGCAGCGTTTCCATAACCCCTTCCAGTACATAACTGCCTGTGGATTCACATGCATGATGACGTGCGGTCAGCAGGATCCATTTGTCACCTGTACCGAATCGGGTAGCCGGCAGGTCACGCCCCTTTACGGAAGTACAGATGGTTTCTACGGTCAAACCGTGCTTTTCGCAGAAATCCATAAACCGTACGGGGTGATACAGCATGTTGTGGGCAAAATAGACCTTGTTTTCGTCAGGACCGAATGTATATGTGAATACATCCCCGGCACAGGAAACTTCCTGCCAGTGCCAGTTTTCCAGATCATGGCTGATGGCAGGACCAAACCGGCCTACTCTCGCCTTGTTGGGGAAACGGAAGGTCAGGGTCATCCCGGCGGCGTCTTCCACGCAGAATGCCCAGTAGAACCAGTCGCCTTCGGTGTCCCGGATTTCCCGTTCTACATATACATTGTTGTCTTCGATCTTTTCGACGGTGATGTTCCCGCCGGTAAACTGTGTATGAATACGCATGATAGTTCTCCTTTTGAAAAATGAGATCAGGTTTCCAGGCAGCGCAGAAGTGCCCGTCCGAAAGCATTGCCGAGGGCCACCAGTCCATCCTGCGATACTTTGGATTCTTCCAGTCCAAAATACGGCGTTTCCAGTGTCATGGAAAGTCTGGAAGCTGGCAGGCGGCCGAAGTAGTTCTGACAGGTGTGCGTCATGATATTTTTCCAGTCTGGGGCCGGTTCGTGATCGCAGGTTCCGTCGTAAACCATTGGCAGAGCAGCGCTTTCTTCCCGGAAGAATGCAGAAAAGCGTCTGGCACGGGGAAGGAGATCCGGATTGCCCAGGTACAGGAAAACATGGTCGTTCTGGGCACCCTGATGCCACGGGGAATGCAGATCCATGGTATAGGCCACCGTATGGGTGCGACCAAACTGCATTATATAGTCCACAGAAGCGTAAAGGGGCTGGTCAATGTAGTCACGGTTATGGTCATGGGGATTGCGGTTCTTTCCCTGATCCCCATCCAGTACACCGTCATAGTCCACGTAGGGAACCGCCAGTACCGCATATCCGGCAGGAAGACTGCTGCAGAGGGTTTCCAGCACCCCCTCCAGTACATAGCTGCCGGTGGATTCGCAGGCATGGTGCCGGGCGCTCAGAAGGATCCAGGTATCCCCGGAGCCAAAACGGACAGCGGGAAGATCCCGTCCCCGGACAGACTGGCAGATCGTTTCCATTTTCAGCTGGTGTACATCACAGAAACGGCGGAAACGATCCATGGGGTAGAGCATATTGTGGGCAAAATATACTCTCTTTTCCTCCGGCCCGAAGGTATAGGTGAAACTGTCCCCGGTGCAGGGACGATCCAGCCAGTGCCAGTTTTCCAGATCATGGCTGACAGCGGGGCCGAATCTCCCTACACGGCAGGAGGAAGGGAAACGGAAGGTCAGGGTCATCCCGGCGGCATCTTCCACGCAGAATGCCCAGTAGAACCAGTCTCCCTCCGTATCCCGCAGTTCCCGTTCCACATACACCATATGGTCTTCCAGTTTCCCCACGGCAATATTTCCGCCGATGAAATGGGGATGGATGTGCATGGGCAGCCTCCGGATCAGTTCATGTTTTCAGCGATGGCTGCAGAGAAGGTTTCCAGCGTCTTTTCGATGGACTTCTGGATGCTTTCGGTGGTGGAAGCGAAGGTGTTCTGGCCCTTCATGTACAGTTCCATATACTTGTAGTGGGTTTCGCTGGGCCAGATGGAAAGACCAAGGTCGTATGCAGCGGAGTCAAAGATGATGTCCAGCATTTCTGCGGAATCCTCATCACGGGAGTACTTGGACTTCAGTACGGTTTCCTTATACTGGGAATGCAGACCGTGCTGAGAGTCACGGCACAGCGCATCCAGCAGAATACTGATGTATTCCAGACGGTCGGCGGGTACGGTTACGGGAACGGTGGTTACGCCGCATTCGGAGGTATGTACATAATATTCTTCCTGTGCGTCATCGTACTTGGGGAAGGGCAGGATACCAATATCGAAGTCGCATTCTCTGTAATACTTGGTGCTGTTGATGGCAGTACCCTGGAACAGAAGCTGGCCGTTGTTGAACATTTCCCGGGATTCGTTGCTGCCGTTGTGTACAGTGTCAAAGTAATGCTGGAAGTAGAAATTCTTCCCTTCGTGCATCTGGGAGATTTTCATCATGACGTCCATGGCACGGGAATCGGTGGGAATGGTGAAGTAGGGCTGGCCGCTTTCGTCCAGAGCAAAATACTTCACGCCGGAACCGATCAGCAGGGATGCAAAGTACAGCTTGATGGCACCGGCAGATGCGTACTGGTCCTTGTCGTCCATAACGCCGTCACCGTTGAGGTCCATGACGATCTGTTCGGCGATTTCCGCATATCTGTCCAGAGTCCATTTGCCTTCCCGGACCAGATCATACAGATTGTAGTCCAGACCCATATCGGCATACATATCCTTGTTGAATACAATAATGAAGCCTCTGGTCAGCATACCCAGATAGAAGTCCCCCACAGCGGCGAAGTTCTGACCATGGAAGCTGAATACGCTGTTGGCACCCTGATCCCACCAGGAACGTTCCAGATCCACATAGGGCAGGTGATCCCAGGAATAGATCATCCCTTCCGTCATGAAGCTGGGCAGGGCATTGTCGTAGATCATCCCGATGTCGTAAGCATCATCGCCGGAGCGGATCATGTTCTTGTAGGTGGTCGGCGGGTCATCAAACTGGGTTTCGGAAATCAGACAGTCGTATGTATCTTCGATCCGCAGATTCCGGTGGTAGATTTCGTCGTTGATCAGATCGGCGTTTTCTTCTTCGGCATCAATCTGGATCAGTGCCCAGGTGATTTTTTCCGGGCTGTAGTTCAAAAAACGCAGTTCCATGCCGCCCATCTCGGTCTGGGGCAGGGGATACAGTTCGTTTTCGGTCAGTTCCGCTTCCGTTTCCGTCACATCTGCCTGGGCAGTGGTTTCGGTGGGGGTGGTTTCTGTTTCTGTGCCGCGGCAGCCGGTGGAGGACAGCATCAGTCCTGCCAGCAGAGCGCAGAGAATCTGTTTTCCGGTTACTTTCATGTGAATACTCCTCCTGAATCAATCAAACAAGTTTTTCCTGAATCTTTTCGACAGGTACATCACGAAGCGCCAGTCCTTCCTTGACCGCAATGGCAGCGGCAATCCCGGCAGCTTCCCCGATCCCCACGCAGATGGGCATGACACGGTAGTTGGAGTGTGCCAGGTGGGTACCGCTGATGTTCCGGCCGGCCAGAAGCAGACCTTCCACATTTTCCGGCACCAGACAGCGGTAGGGAATGGTGTATCCCTTGGGCTGGCTCCACTTGTGCTGTACCCCGGTTTTGTCAAGTCCTGCGCCGGTGAGGTTGTGTACGTCAAAGTTGAAGTGTGCCCCACGGACAACCCAGTCTTCAAATACACGGGCTTCCAGAATATCCTGCTCGTTCAGCACATAGCCGCCCTTGAAGTGTCTGGTTTCCCGTACGCCCATCATGGAACCGGCGCTGATGATGTAGCAGTTCTCAAATCCGGGTACGAATTCCCGCAGATACTTTACGATGGCGGGCATCTGGGAACGGCATACCAGCTCAGCCCGGGTCAGGTCTTCCGCAGAGGTACCGTCGATGTCGGTGCAGTTGGTCATGTTGCAGGTAACGATTCCCGGCAGGGTGGTACGGTATACCAGCAGGTGACCGGCGGGATAGGGAATATGTTCTTTTGCCAGTGACTGCAGTTCGCCTTTCTCGGTCTGGTAGGTGGATTCAAAGGAACCCAGGAATACGGCACGGTCCGTGTCCACACCGGCAACCTTGAACATCAGCGTCACCGGCTGCATCTTCCCGTCCGTTTCTCTTCCTTTATAATAAGAGACTCCTGCGAATGCCGCTACGTCTCCATCCCCGGTACCGTCGATGAACGCTTTCCCGCGGAAGACACGGCGTCCGCTCTTGCTTTCAGTGATGATCCCGGTGATCCGGTTTCCGTCCATGACCACGCCGCAGACAAAGGTGTACAGCAGTACGGTAACTCCCGCATCCTTCAGCATGTCCAGATAAATGGACTTCAGATTTTCCGGGTCGATGGAGGGGACGATTTTCCCCTTCTGAGGTCCTTCATTCCGGTTTGCCATTTCCTGCAGCAGCTCTGTGTAGAACTTGCTGTGTACAGAACCTGTGAAATGGCTCATAAGACCGGAGGTGGAGACGCCGCCTACCGCATTGTTCCATTCCACCAGCAGAACCTTTGCGCCCATGCGTCCTGCATTGATGGCAGCAGATACCCCGGCAGGACCGGAACCGGCTACGATGACATCGTATTCCCCGGCAACCGGCAGATTCCGTGCCTCTTCTCTGTAAAACTGTTCCATGATAAAGCCTCCCTGTTCCCGACTGGCGGGATTTGTGGAAAATTTTCAGCAAAACTATTGCATTTTACAGGCTACAGTATATAATATTATGCAGGAATAGTAAATGCTGAAAATGATGATTTATTTGTCAGAAATGATACGGAGGGCCTATGCTGGAAAAACGGGTTCTGGAAATGCTGGAGAGACGGAAAGTCGATGTGCAGCGGATCGGGTACCAGTGCGGGGTGGGGACGGTGCTGGAACAATGGCAGTATGACGGCGCAATGCGGAACCGGAATTTTGTAATCAGCTGGTTCCTGCAGGGAGAGGGTTCCTACCGGGAAAACGGAGAGAGCTATACGCTGACGGATGCCTGTGTCTGTATGCGCCGTCCGGGTCATGCCTATACAATGGAACTGCAGACCCGGGACAGTATCCGGCTGTATCTCACCATTCCCCAGGATACCTATCCGGCTATCGTGCGGATCATCCCGGAACTGGAAGGGCTCCCGCCTGTCTGGAACTGTCCCTTTGACAGAGATCTGGCGGAGGAGTTCTGTGCCCTGTATGACCATCTGTCGGAGATCTCTTCCATGGAACTGCATACAGCTTTGCCGAAAATGATCCAGTATATCCTCCATCTGACGGGAATCCAGAAAAGCCGGGAGAGCGATCCGCTGGCAAGGGCAAAAAGAATGCTGGAAGAAAACTGGCTGCTGCCTCTGGAAGAAATTGCCGTCCGGTGCGGGATGAAATATAATACATTCCGGAAACGGTTTACGGAAGCATACAGCACCTCTCCCGGACAGTACCGGATCCGTCGGCGGGTAGAGGAAGGATGCCGACTGCTGACCAGGGGGATGTCGGTGGGAAAAACGGCTGTGCTTCTGGGGTATGCGGATGTATACAGCTTCACACACCAGTTCACCGCTGTCATGGGGATGCCGCCCGGCAGGTATCAGGAGGAGAAAACAAGAAAATTTTTGTAATTTCACAATTTACCACTTTACTTTGTGAAAGAATCCGTGTATAATAAAGCAAATACTGAAAACATCACAGGAGTAGCTATGGCACGCCCGGAAAAAGACCCGAAGAAAGATTTTTTGTTTGAAGCGATCCTGAGTCTGGAAAGCGTTGAGGAATGCTATCATTTTTTTGAAGATCTGTGCACCATCAAGGAGCTGGACGATATGGCCAAACGGATGTGGGGTGCTATGATGCTGGCCGACAACAAGGTGTATACGGAAATTACCGATGCCACAGGCCTGAGCACCGCTACCATCAGCCGGATCAACCGCTGCCTGAAATACGGGCAGGACGGATACAGCGCTGTGCTGGAACGACTCAGGGAAAAGAATACAGCTGCACCGGAGGAAGAGGATCATGCTTGACGGATATGCTGCGCTGGCTCCTGTATACGACCGTCTGAACCGGGATGTGGACTATGCCGCATGGGCCGCTTTTGTTACAGAGAATTTCAGGCGTTTTTCCGCTTTGCCGGGTGAGCCGTCCCTGCTTCTGGATCTGGGCTGCGGTACCGGAAGTATGACTCTGGCGCTGGCAGAAGAAGGATATGATATGACCGGGCTGGATCTGTCAGAGGAAATGCTCAGCGAAGCGGACAGCCGTGCCAGAGAAGCGGGAAAAAATATCCTGTTTCTGCAGGGAGATATGACCGATTTTGAACTGTACGGCACTGTGGATGGAATTGTATGCTGTCTGGACGGGATCAACCATCTGACAGACAGAGAATCTCTCAGAGCCTGTTTTTTCATGGTCAGTCGGTATCTGAATCCCGGCGGACTGTTTCTGTTCGATGTGAATACGCCGTATAAATTCAAAACCCAGTATGCCGACAACGATTATCTGCTGGAAGAAGACGGTGCCGTGTGCTGCTGGTCCAACCGGCTGAACAAAAAGGGCGATATATGCGACTTCATCCTGACGGTCTTTGAAGAACAGCCGGACGGTCTGTATAAGCGCACCGACGGGATCACCAGAGAACGGTGCTGGGGCAGAAAGGCTCTGCAGAATGCCGCAAAGGAAGCGGGACTGGAAGTGCTGACCGTAACGGATTCTTTTGATTTCACAGAACCTGCGGAAGACGCAATGCGCTGGTATTTCACCTGCCGAAAACAGTAACAGAGTTTTCGTGACATTGCACAAAAAGAGTGTACAATATTGACAGATGTGAGAGGGTGTGCTATACTGGTTACATCCTCTTATTTTCTTTATGTTGTAAGGAGATTCAACATGAAACATACGAAACTGATATCCATACTGCTTGCCATGCTGCTTGCACTGCCCATGACAGGATGTTCTGAGGATCCTGCGGCATCTGCCGATACAGAACCCACAGCTGCCGGTGAAACCCAGGCGGAAACCGAAGCAGAGACCGAAGAGACCCGACTGAAGCCCGACATTCCGGAAACCGCGGATTACGGCGGGGATGAGATTCTGTTCCTACACTGGATGCTGGAAGACTGGGAACCCACTGTCCGTGCCAGCCGGGATATTTTTGCCGCCGAACTGACCGGGGAAGCCATCAACGATGCTGTGTACAACCGGAATGTTGCTGTGGAATCCAGCTACAATGTAAAGATTGCTCTGGAAAAAATGCAGCTGGCACAGGTTGACTCTGCTGTGAACAAAGCAGTGACCGCAGGCGATGACACCTATGATGTGGTATACCCCCGTCTGTACGAAGCAGCATCCATGTATCCCAAGGGATATTTCATCAACCTGCTGGAAGTACCCTACATCGATCTGGAAAAGCCCTGGTGGGATGCGGGTTCCGTGGAATCTCTGACCGTAATGGGCAAGCTGCCTGCTGTGGCTACTTCCATCAACGTAAACGACAAGGATGCAACGGTAGGTCTGGCCTTCAACAAGGAATACGCCGCTGCCCACAATCTGCCGGATCTGTACGCCATGGTGCTGGAAGGCAAATGGACCATCGACAAGCTGTCCGAATTCTCTGAGCTGGCCGCCAACGATACTGACGGGGACGGCGTGATGACCGAAAACGACATCTACGGCTTCCTGGGCGGAAACGATGTCATGGACGCTCTGTTCCACGGGATCGGCAGTACCCTTGTCACCCGGAATACCGACGGGGCATATGTGTTCTCCTACGGTACGGAACGGGACATCAACGGTACGGACGCCGTGGTAAAGCTGATGAACCAAGACTGGTTCTTCAACCACCATCTGGCGTCCAACACAGACGATATCTATTACCGTCAGCTCTTTGAATCCGGCCACGGTCTGTTCTTCTGGATGCGTCTGGACGAAGTGACCAACATGCGGGAAGGCGATGCAGATTTCGGGATCATCCCCGTGCCCAAGCTGGAAGAATCCCAGGACACCTACTACAGCATGGTATCGCAGCACACCACTGGGCTCATGTCCATCCCCAAGACCCAGGGCGGCGACAAGCTGGAGGAAGTCGGTCTGGTTCTGGAAGCCATGGCAGCCATCTCCCACTATGACCTGATCCCCGCATATATCGAATCTTCCCTGAAGACCAAGCACTCCCGGGACGCAGAATCCGCAGAAATGCTGGATATCATCATCGGTAACCGGATCTTTGACCCGATGCTGATCTACAACTTCGGTAATTTTGCCAATTTGTTTGCAGAGTTCGGCAAAAACAACAACACCGCTGTTGCCTCCACCATCGAATCCAACCGGGACAAGGTAGACGCAGCCATTCAGAAACTGGCCGACAGTATGGCAGAATAAGGAGGATTCCCATGACATATACCCTCACCTGTATCCATCTTCCGGAAAACGCCCCCGAACAGGCAAAATATGCCGCCGGAGAACTGCGGTACTATCTTTCCCTGATGTCCGGCAAGCCCTGTCCGATTACGGCAGATCCTGTGGAAAACGGCGTGATTCTGGAACAGACCGACTGCCCTGCACTGGGCGAAGACGGTTTTTCCCTGATTCCGGAAGAAAAGAACATCCGGATCTGCGGCGGCAAACGCGGGATCATTTACGGTGCCTATGAGCTGCTGGAAATGCTGGGCTGCCGGTTCTTCACGCCCGAATGCGAAAAGGTTCCCGTACAGCAGAAGATCACCCTGGCACTGGAAAAGGAGATTACCCGGAAGCCTGTTCTGGAATACCGGGAACACAACTACACCGACCTGCGCCGCTCTCCCCGGTTTGCCGTCAAGAGCAGAGTCAACGGTGCCCACCATGTCATTCCGGAAAAGCTGGGCGGATACCTGTCCTATGCCTGGTATGTCCACAGCTTCGAGAGAATGGTGCCCCCCACTGTCCACGGTAAAGACCATCCCGAATACTACGCCATGCTGGCCGACGGCACCCGTCCCCAGACCCCGGAACGGTTCCAGCTCTGTCTGACCAACCCGGATGTACTGGAAGTGTCCATTGAAAGTGTAAGAGCGGCGCTGAAGGCCAACCCCAAAGCCCGGATCATCTCCATTTCCCAGAATGACTGGCACGGCAACTGTCAGTGCGAAAAGTGTCTGGCGGTGGACAGGGAAGAAGGATCTCCCGCCGGAACACTGCTGCGGTTCCTGAACGCCATTGCCGAACGGCTGGAGCCGGAGTTCCCCGATGTGGTGTTCGATACGCTGGCCTATAACTATACCCGTCCCGCACCGAAGATCACCCGGCCCCGGCACAATGTCTGCGTCCGTCTGTGCTCCATCGAAGCCTGCTTTGCCCATCCCTTTGAAACCTGTGACGATGAAAGCCGTTTTGTCAGCCGTCCCGACGGATCCAGAGCGTCTTTTATCACTGACCTGCAGGACTGGGGCAAGGTCAGCGGCCGGAACTATATCTGGGACTATACCACCTGCTTCGCCCATTATCCCGCCCCGCATCCCAACTGGCATGTTCTGCAGCCCAACATGAAGGCCTTTGTGAAGAACAATGTCAGAGGCGTGTTTGAGCAGGCAAACGGTGCCATCGGCGGCGGCGTGGACATGAATGAGCTTCGTGCCTATCTGATCACCAGACTGCTGTGGGATCCCGATACCGATCTGCAGAAGCATCTGACGGAATTCACAGACTACTATTACGGTGAAGCCGGTGAGTTCATCCGGGAATACATCGAAACGCTCTGTGGAAAAGCCGAAAAAGACAACATCCATGCCGGTTTCAACGACAATCCCGTATCTGCCCTGTACGATGAAAAAATGCTGGATATATACGACGCCATTCTGGAAAAGGCGGAAAAAGCTGTGGCAGAAGATGCACTGCGCTGCCGCCGGGTACAGAAAGTCCGTCTTTCCATCCGCTGGGTACGGATCAAACGGGCCGGAATGCTCCGTCATGAACACAATGCGGAAGAAATCAACGCCTTCTATACCGACTGGTTCAGCTTCGGCCTGACCCGCATCGATGAATGGGTATCTCCCCAGTCCACCCTCCGTGCGCTGCTGGACGACAAGTGGCGCGGCACCGAGTATCTGGAACACTGGTCTGCCGAGGGCGGAGAAATCCTGTAAGCCATAAAAGGTAGTATGTCTGTCGTTTGAGGGACAGATTCCCTGCCGAGCAGATAAAAACATAATCAGATCTATGGAATCCCCTTAGTGTAGCAGAGCAGTGATATCGTTACCGTTGTCTACACCTGAGGGGATTCTGTTTTGGAACTACATACATTCTGTGCTACTTTTTGAGCAGAAAGTCCGATGTATTATGTCATGATATGTGATATACTGTTACAGCCCGGGTGAACATTTTTGTGTAAAGGAGGGAATATATCATGCGGTATTCTCCGGCGGTCATTCATATGACGAATCAGCTGGAAACGATTCCGCCTATGTACAGTCTGATTCTGCTGAAAGCCAGAGGTACTTCACTGCTTCTGAACGATATCCGCTGTTATCTGGACGGATATTATCTGTTTTGTCTCAGCGAGGAAGACAGGATCACTGTGTACGGCGGTGTCAATGAAGTACGGCATCTGCATTTTCTGCCGTATTTCTACAATGTGAATCTGACCCATAAGGTGATCGGTCATCCCATGTATGAAACCATGCGTGCCAATCACGGATATCCGGATTTTCATCTGTTCCGCAGCAGGGATCAGCAGTTCTGCGGTATTCTGAACCTGTCGGAAGAAGTATATGAGCATTTCCGAAAATATTTTCAGAATGCTGAATATCATGTCCGGCATCATGATACCGATGTCATGTGGTCCTGCCATACCCGTTCCGTCATTATATCCATCATGCAGTTGGCGGAAAGTGTGTTCAGCGGGAAAACCGTTGAGGAAGATGACGCAATCCTGCTGTTTATCCGCAACAGCCTTTCCGAATCTCTGACGCTGGCGGATTTATGTGCCCATTTCAACATGAGCAGAAGTACATTGACCCGCTGTATCAAGGAAAAGACAGGGCTTTCTCCCATGCAGTTTGTACTGGAAGAAAGACTGAACCAAAGCCGGCAGGATTTGCTGTTCACACTGATTCCTGTCAGTGAAGTGGCGGAGAAATACGGGTTTTCGGATGTGAATTACTATATCCGTGCCTTCAAAAAACGTTTTGGAGAGCCGCCGCTGCAGTACCGGAATCACCATTGGGGCTACCGTATCGAGAATGAAGACAAATATCACCTGCCGGGAGACTTATGGGAACTGGCTGCCTGGGAGAATGAAACGCCTGATATGCCGAAAGGAAATGAAACCCCATTGGAATGAGAAACTGTCCCCGGGCTGGGAGAAATGTTTCCGGAAAATCGGAAATCGCAAAGCTGCAAAAGCTTTGATTTTGACGGTGCTATGGTGCTGTGCCGTAGCGTGTATGTGGTATATATTTGTCAAATGGATGCAGCGTCCTTTCACAGATCCCAGCAGTTTTGTATTTATGCTGCTTCTGCTTCTGCCGTTTTTTCCTTTCCGGATGCATCGGTATCTGATCGGGAACACATGGTACGGGATTGTGCTGGATGCTACATATACCAATAAAACCATCCGTGTGTCCGGAAAACGTTTTGCACGGGATATGCGTGATGCGGAAATTGAAGGAACAAGAGTCACTGTTCGTTCGGACAGAGGCGACAGGAAGGAACTGGAACTGTATTCCAAACACATCCGCAGTGCAGAGGGAAGCATGTATTACCAGCGGGAGGATCGGATCGTCAAGCTGAAAAACCTGCCGTATCCCGTAAAGCTCCCCATACCGGAATACGGAGAAATCCTCTGTCCCAATTGCGGAAACCGTATGGATGTACGCACTGGGATATGCGGCTGGTGTCATACCCATTACACATATTGAAAAGGAATTGGATAGCGGCTGTGGTAAGGCGATGATCCCGAACGCTGCATAGGATACACATACAACAGATTCAGCCAAATAAAAAGCAGTACGCCTGCCGGTATGTCAAATGTCGCATACTGGTGAGCGTACTGTTTTTCCTATTGTAAACCTGTCTTACGGCAGACAGTGTTCGGCGGAACGGTAGATTTCGTACCATTCGGCATGGGTCAGCGTAACATCCGCAGCCTTGCAGATCTCCGTCAGATGCTCAGGATTCATGGTACCTGCAATCAGCTGCATATGGGCCGGATGACGGAGGATCCAGGCGGCAGCGGCACCGGTTTTGGAAAGTCCGTATTTTTCTCCGATTTCCGCCAGCTTTCCGTTCAGTTCCGCGTAGTCCGGATTGTCCACAAAAGTACCGGCGAAGAACCCGTGCTGGAAGGGGGACCAGGTCTGGATGGTGATGTTCTGGATCCGGCTGTATTCCAGAAGGAACCCGTCGTGCATCTGGGATTCGGCATTTTTCATGTTCACGTTCATGCCGGAGGTAACCATCCCCGCTTCCGTTACGGAGAACTGGAGCTGGTTGGCAATGACAGGCTGCTTCACGGCGGTTTTCAGCAGTTCGATCTGCATCATGTTGTGGTTGGATACCCCGAAATACCGTACCTTACCGGCGGACTGCAGTATGGTGAAGGCTTCCGCCACTTCTTCCGGTTCCATCAGCGTATCGGGACGGTGCAGCAGCAGGGCATCCAGATACTCCACACCCAGACGGGACAGGATGCCGTCCACGGATTTCAGAATATGTTCTTTGGAAAAGTCATACTGTCCGTCGTGGATGGCACACTTGGACTGGATCAGAATCTTTTCCCGTACGCCGAGATGCCGCTTCAGCCAGGCACCGAAAAGCCGTTCGGAACCGCCGCCGCCGTAAATATCGGCATGGTCAAAGTAATTGATGCCGTTTTCCAGTGCACAGTCCATGATAGCGTCCACTCTGGCATCGGAAAGACTGCTCATACGCATGCAGCCGAGAGAGATGGCGGAAGCCGGGAACATACCGCCCATTTGGATTGTTTTCATACGATCTCCGTTCTGCTGTAGTTCACAGCGTTTGTTGTCAGCTATAGTATACCATACATCCGGCAGAGGAACAAGAGGATTCTTAAAATGATCTGTGAAAAAGTTTAAGAAATCTCTGCTGTTATCTGTTCTGTCCCGCTTTCCAGACTTCCAGGCCGGCTTTTCCTTCCGGTGTGACAGGGCGGATCCATCCGGTACTGCGGAAATGCCGGAGACAGAGGAAGGACTTGATTACATCTTCGCTGATGTACATAATGGCGAATACCGCCACAAAGGGAAGCTTCAGAACGAAGGCAGTCAGCAGGGTGACCGGCAGGGAAAGACCCCAGAGACAGGAAAGATCATACAGAACACCGGTTGTGGTATCTCCGCCGGAACGGAATACACCAACGATCTGGATGTAGGGAATGTTCCGCAGCGGAATTTCCAGGGCATACACCATCAGAAGGCTCTGTGCTGTCAGCAGAACCGTTCCGGAGATATTGCCGCTCAGGTTGAATACACTCACCAGCGGTACTCGGAAGAGAATGATGACCCAGCCTACCACAACGCTGACTGCCGGAATCAGAATGCTGAACCGTAGTGCATCCTGCCATGCTCTCTGGATTTTTCCGGCTCCGATGGATTTTCCCACCATGACGCAGCAGGCATTGCAGAGTCCCACAAAGAAAGCGAAGGCAATGCTTTCAAAGGTACGCAGAATGGTGACAGCTTCGTAATTTTCATACCCCAGTGCACCGAAAATGGCATTGAAGCAGAAAGTACCCAGCCCCCACATGGATTCGTTTGCCATCACAGGCAGCGCTTTTCTGTAGAACAGAAGAATACTGTCTTTTGAAAACTGGAACAGCTCTCTGACCGGGGCATACAGAATATTCCCCCGGCGCATGGACAGTACCAGCAGCAGAATGGCGCCGGTCCAGGAAGATACCACCGTAGCCAGGGCAGCACCGCGGATTCCCAGAGCAGGAATGCCAAGTCCGCCGAAAATAAGCAGATAGTTCAGCGCAGCGTTTTCCACGGTGGTGATGAGGGAAACATACATGGGCAGCTTCACCTGGGCGGTACTGCGGAGAACAGAACTCCATACCCCGGAGATTACCACGGCAAAATAGGAAAAACCTGCAATCCGCAGATAGGCAACCCCTTCCGCAATTACCGCTTCTTCCTCACCGAAGATACGCATTACTGTCCCCGGCATGAGACAGGCTGCCAGCATGAATACCGCCCCCAGCAAAAGACCGGAGAAAATTGCAATACCGGATGTGCGGTGAATTCCCCGCCGGTCATCTACGCCGAAATACTGGGAAATGAAAATTGCAGCCCCTGAGCTGACGCCGAACAGAAAAATATTGAGCAGCCAGCTCCATTGTCCTGCCATCCCGGCAGCAGCCAGAGAAATATCCCCCAGCATACTGACCATCAGGGTATCCACCAGAGAAAACGAACTGGTCAGCATATTCTGAAATGCGATGGGCAGTGCCAGCCGGAGCGTGACACTCCAGAATCCTCTGTCACCGACATATTTTTTGATATCCACGAATCAACGCTCCTTGTTTTTTCAGACATTCCCATACACTATAGCACATCCGGCCGGAACAGTCAAGAGGTGGTGCGTAATCCATATCCGAAAAGAACGGAAATTCTGAAATGTATGAAAAATTTCAGCCGAATCCGGCAGAGCCCTTCCAAAATCCGGGGAAATGTGATACAATATCAGCAGAATACTCACGTAGGGAGAACATCACCATGTCTGTAAAGAAAACTGCCAAAAACGTCATGATTTTCGGAGACAGCTACTCCACCTTTGCCGGATATATTCCCGAAGGATACGCCGTGTACTATTCCGGTGCCGACTGCGACAACACCGATGTGCGCCGGGTGGAAGAAACCTGGTGGCACCGGGTGTGCAGCGATCTGCAGCTGAACCTTGTCCGCAACGACAGCTGGTCCGGCTCCACCCTCTGCAATACCGGCTACAACGGTGACTGCTCCAGAACCAATTCCTTCATATACCGTCTGGAAAAATTGGAAGGGGAGAATTTCTTCCGGGACAACGAAATTGACACGGTATTCATTTTCGGCTGCACCAATGACAGCTGGGCCAATGCACCCCTGGGAGAGAACAAAATGACCGGACATACCGCAGAGGATCTGTATGCCGTCTGTCCTGCCATCGGATACTTCATCGGCAGACTGCGGGAAATCCTGCCGAAAGCCAATATTATCTTTATGATCAATACGGAACTGAAGCCGCAGATCGGGGAAGCGGTAAAGGCTGCCTCTGCCCATTTCGGAACTTCTTTCATTCAGATGGAATATATCGACAAGCGCTGCGGCCATCCCACCATTCAGGGTATGAAGGACATTGCGGAACAGACAGAAGCTTTTCTGCGCTGAAAAAACGGAAATCTGGCGGGAAATGTCGGCAATGTTTCGCAAAAAACGGATATTTGTTCAGATTCCGTTTCCAATTGTATGATATACTATTGAGAAAGTACGGAGAAGACACCAGAGAAAGACGGAATGAAACAACTATTACTCATATTGAACCCCACAGCCGGACAGAAAAGAGCCGCACGGAATCTGACCGGAATTGTTTCTGTGTTCAACCGTGCGGGATACGATACCCATGTGTATATTACTGCCGGCCGGGGAGATGCAGTGGAGGCAGTCCGGACCTTCGGGCAGCAGATGGAGCTGATTGTATGCTGCGGCGGTGACGGAACGCTGAACGAAACAGTGACCGGTGTGATTGAAAACGGACTGGAAATCCCCATCGGCTATATTCCGGCAGGTTCCACCAATGATTTCGCAGGTTCGCTGCATCTGAGCGGAGATATGCTGGAAGCCGCCGGAATGATCACGGGAGGCAGACCTTTTTCATACGATGTAGGCAAATGGGCGGATCGGTATTTTACGTATATTGCATCTTTCGGCGTATTTACAAAAGCCAGTTACAGTACCCCTCAGAACATCAAAAATGCTCTGGGACACATGGCATATGTGCTGGAAGGCAGCAAGGAACTGTCCTCCATTCATGCGGAGCATATCCGGATGGAACTGGACGGAGAAGTGCTGGAGGACGATTACCTGTTCGGCGCTGTCTGCAATTCCACCAGTGTCGGCGGTATCCTGACGCTGAATCCGGCGTATGTGGATATGTCGGACGGCCGGTTTGAGATTCTGCTGGTACGTGCGCCCCGGGACATTCAGGAACTGCATGAATGTGTCATTGCCCTGACCAACCAGACCTACAACTGCGGGATGATTACCTTCCGGAGGGCGGATACTCTGCAGTTTTTCGGTAACCCGGATATGGCCTGGTCGCTGGACGGGGAACGGGCAGACGGCAGAGCGCAGATCACCATCCGGAATCTGCACAAGCGGATTACACTGATACACTGAAACACAACCGGTACGGCGGGAGCGGATCCGCTGTATCGGTTTTTCTGTTTCCATTTTTTCCGTGAATTTTTATCAGAAATATGCATCATTGAGAATTTATCTTTTCATTTTGCGCGTTTTATGATATAATGAAAGCAGAAAACAAAAAGAAAGTAACAGGAGAGCAGTATGAACAACAGACCGAGAGGGCGGCAGAAAAATATTACCGGACAGGGAAAGGATATCCGCAGACGGGGGACCGGACTGGGGACAGGTCCTGTAGGTGCATCCGGGCGGACTCCCGTGAGCGGCGGCACAGGAACTTCCGGCAGACCTGTAAGCAGATCCGGCGGCGGTGGGAGCAAGCTGATTCTGATTCTCATTGCCCTGCTTCTGGGAGGAGGCGGCGGTGTCGGCAGCCTGCTGTCCGGAAATTCTGACGGCGGCGGTTCCATGGCGCAGAGCGGTACCGGTACATCTGTGTACGGCAATCTGGGCGGCGGCAGTGTTTCTTCCGGCTGGGACAACGGCAGCAATGCAGGCACATTGGATACCACTGTGGTGGACGGTGCGAGAGAAAAATATACCGAAATTCTGGGCGGCGGGAAGGATGAAGTGACTCTGATGGTCTATCTCTGCGGTACTGACCTGGAATCCCGCAGCAAAATGGCCACCATGGATCTGCAGGAAATGATCGCCGCTGAGATTTCCGACCAGGTGAATCTGATTGTATATACCGGCGGATGCAGACAATGGCAGAACAATGCTGTCAGCAGCAATACCAACCAGATCTGGCAGGTGACGGAAGAAGGGCTTGTCTGCCTGGAAGAGAATCTGGGCAGTACATCCATGACCGATCCCGACAATCTGGCAGACTTTATCCGTTGGTGCGCCCAAAACTATCCCGCAAACCGGAATGGCCTGATTTTCTGGGATCATGGCGGAGGATCGGTCAGCGGCTTCGGATATGACGAAAAGTTTGCCTCCAGCGGCTCCATGACTCTGGGAGAAATAGACGAAGCTCTGGATGCGGGCGGTGTGCGGTTTGACTTTGTCGGCTTTGATGCCTGCCTGATGGCTACCACGGAAAATGCCCTGATGCTGACAGAACATGCGGACTATATGATTGCCAGTGAAGAAACCGAACCGGGGATCGGCTGGTACTACACCAACTGGCTGACAGCACTTTCTGCCGACACATCCATGCCCACCACCGAAATCGGCAGAAATATCATCGATGATTTTGTGGACACCTGTGCCAGACAATGCCGCGGCCAGTCTGCAACCCTTTCCATTGTGGATCTGGCAGAAGTGGAAGCCACCGTTCCCGCAGCACTGGCAGACTTTTCCACAGATACATATGAGCTGATCAAAAATGAAGAATATGCACAGGTGTCCAACGCCAGAAGCGGTGCAAGAGAATTCGGTGCCACCAGCAAAATTGACCAGGTTGACCTTGTGCATCTGGCAAGGAACATGGGAACCAAAGAGGGCAAAGCACTGGCAGAAGCCCT
>JAFQGY010000372.1 GCA_017415325.1 Clostridia bacterium | reverse complement strand
TCGCCATGACCAAGGTGGTCGCCAAGCTGAAGGATGAATACGAAAAGATTGTCAAGCCGGAGGAAGATGCCGCACCCATCACCGATACAGAGCAGGTGCAGACCACAAAGAACCGGAAGATCCGCTCGGACAACGGCGTCATTGTGGATGGCGAATACGGCTGTGCGGTGAAGTTTGCCAAGTGCTGCAATCCCCTGCCGGGAGACGCCATCATCGGTTTTGTTACCAAGGGATACGGGATTTCCATCCATAAGCAGGACTGCCCCAATGTGGAAGCCGGCAGACAGAATCCCGAATACAACGAACGCTGGCTGGAAGCCCACTGGGACAATGATATAGCTTCCACAAACAGCAAGTCCCTGTTTGAGGCGATGATCCAGATTTTTGCGGAAAACAACATGACGCTGCTGGCGGACATTACCGCTGCTCTGGCAGACATGAAAGTATCCCTCTTATCCATCAACACCAAAAAGCGCACGGAACAGGATATTATCATCAACCTGACCGTGGGCTGCAAAAATATCGAACATTTCAATTCCATTGTATCCCGCATCCGGAACATTGAACATGTCCGCAGCATTGCCCGTGGATTCACCTGATGCCGGAAACCGGAAGAAACGGAGAAAACCATATATGATAGCTGTACTCCAGCGTGTGTCTGAAGCAGCTGTGTACATCGACGGCGAACGCTGTTCCGGAATCGGCCGGGGGATCATGATCCTGCTGGGCGTAGCGGATACGGATACCGAAGAAGATGTACGTCTGCTTGTGGAAAAGATCCCGAAACTGCGTATTTTTGAAGACGAAGAAGGGAAGATGAACCTGTCTCTGACCGATGTGAACGGAGAACTGCTGGTGGTGTCCAATTTCACACTGCTGGCTGCCTACCGGAAGGGAAACCGGCCCGATTATATGAACGCCGCCCGTCCGGAGAAAGCCATCCCCCTGTACGAATCCTTTATAAGCCGGATCCATGAAAAGGTACCCGTGGTGGAACAGGGTGTGTTTGGGGCAGATATGAAGCTGTCCCTGACCAACGACGGCCCGGTAACCATCGTCATGGATTCCAATGTACTGAAACAGCCGAAAAAATGATTATCAGAATCGAAGGGAACCTGAATCCCTATTATATCCAGACCCTGTGCATGCTTTTCTTCCCCGGTGTGAAATTCCCGGAAAACGAAGAACAGACCCCCAAAACCCATGTGGTCACCGTGAACATGACGGAAACCGAAACCGGTGTCTCCGCTGTGTCCGTCATCGAACTGGGAGAAAAACATATAGAAGGAGCCTGGCAGGAAAACTGGAACACCGACATCGGCGACCGTGACCGGATCCGGAAGATTGCCGCCGGACGGGCCTTTATGCTGGCAGGAGAAGCCTTCACCGGATTCACACCCCCCTGGGGGATCATGACCGGTGTGCGTCCTGCCAAACTGGTGAGCGAATATCTCCATGCCGGCAAGACCCCGGAAGAAGCGGCAGGCCTGCTGGAAAGGGAGTTTTTTGCTTCCCGTGACAAAGCGGAGCT
>JAFQGY010000371.1 GCA_017415325.1 Clostridia bacterium | reverse complement strand
GTCTTTCCAGCGGCACAAACAGCTTATTCCGCCGGATGATGTCCACAGAAGCGCGGTACGTACAGCGGTACAGATACGCCCGGACACTACCCGGATCCCTTACAGAGCTCCTGTGCTGCCATAAAGCGGTAAATGCAGTCTGCACGGCGTCTTCCGCATCCATCCGGGACAGCAGAATTCCCGCCGCATACCGGTACAGTTCCGGCGACAGCGTTTCCACAGCCTCGGCCAGTGCGTTTTCGTCCCCTGCCAGCAGGGCTTTTGCATCATACATACGTGCTGCCTCCTTTGTATGAATGGAAGATCTTCACTTATATGACGCACAAAAGACCTGTTTTGTGACAGATTTGTTTGGAGAATGGGTGAAATTTTCAGAATATTTTCTCAGACCTGCAGACCCTGCTTACGGTTCCGCCACTGCCAGAAAGATACTGTTGTCGCTGCCGTATTTCTCACATCCCTTCGGCTGCATCCATTCGGCGGCCATCACCAGCGCTTTTCCGTTCTCCCATGCCGTCACACCGAAGTTTCCCAGTCTGGCGCCTCTCTGCCCCACCAGAACCGTTTCCGTATCCCGCCGGAGCTTCATGTTTTCCACTTTGGCCGCAAACAGGGGCGCACGATGCCGGAATACATGGTCGTTGTCCGCTCCCCGTCTTGTGTACACCAGATACAGCTCGTCCCCGACAGTCATCCAGTGCTGCTGGGTGTTGTAATTGTCCAGCAGGCTGCCGTCCGACCACTGCCACAGATGCATGTTCCCGTAATGGAGTCCGTCCGTACTTTTTGCCACACAGCCGCATTCGTCGTTCCGCATGGTCATGTAATACACCCCCTGATGGCAGACCAGGGATGGTTCATACAGTCCTCTGCCGATGGACATGGACAGGGAGTTCCCCATTTCCAAAAGGGTCAGATTTTCCCCGTCAAAGCGGCACCGCAGTACCATGGATGCCATGAACGGATCCTTTCCTTTATAATAGTATACCGGAATCAGCAGATCCCCGTTTTCCAGTTCCACGCTCTGTCCGCTGCCGTTGCCGCATCTGTCGTATCCCTCCGGCATTTCCAGAAACCGCATCTGTCCGAAATGCCCTGTATCGGGGTTATAGATACTGCAGAAGGTTTTCCGTGCTTCTCCCGTGGGGCTCATATCGCCTTCCCGGTACTGTGCCGTATGCCCCAGCAGCAGGATTTTTCCGGTTTTCCGGTGGTACAGGGGCGTTGCGTCACAGCCTACCGTGATTCTGTCCCCTTCCCGGATGGCAGCAAGACCTTCCTCCGGCATAAATTCGCTCCAGGTTTCGCCATGATCACGGCTGATACTGCAAAACAGTCCCGAGAACAGATCAGAACCCTCCACATTGAGATACTGGGCTGTTGCCAGCAGTAAATCCGGTGCGGCGCAGCATCTGGCATGGACGAGACACTGTTTTCCGTCGTATCCGCTGCGGATGGAATGGGTTTTGCACTGCATAGATTTCACCTCACAATCATTTTTTTCATTATAGCATATCTGTCACTCCGATGCAACAAAAAAAGACCTGTTGCAAGGTCCGAAAAATTCAGATAAAATTACAGTGACCCCCGCCCGGATGCTTTCTTTACAGCTCCCAGACGAGGGTCACTTGTGATTCTTGATATCTAACATCTTTTGTAATCCTCTCTTTCTGACAATCTATCTTCTGCAGTACAGTATCACATACATCAAAACACGCGGTCACATTTTTTCTCAAGCGAGAACAGCTTACGGTTTGGGGATGCGTTGCAGAAGACGATGGGTGAGACACCAGGCTTCCATGGAAGGTTCTTCACTTATTGCCGAGATGATTTTCTCTATCTTCTTTCGGTCAACTTCCGGAATCTGCAATCTATATGTAAAACGGCTCAACGCCTGTGTTTTTTCCTCGGCAATCCGATTCCAAACGCTTACTATATAGTTACTCACCTTCGGGGTAAAGCCTTGTACTTTAGTTGTACATGGGTTTGTACCTCTCTTTCTGTTGTGCCTATAGTATATCACAGTTTTTCGGGAAATGCAATTGGTATTTCAGCCAAATATAACAAAAAGTTTTTGTACAGATGACAGAAAATCATATTTTATTCATAATTCTCTTTACAAACACCCCTGCGGTATGATATACTGTATATGTTGCGGGTCTGACCGGAAAAGCCCGTTTTTTCATTCCAAAAGAAAACCTCCTGCGTTCCCGGTGCTGTTCACCGTTGGGCAGGAGGATATTTTTATACTGCAGAACTCAGTCCAGTCTGTCGGGAATTTCCGCATCAATGGTAGCTGCAATGATTTCGGATGCTTCGTCGATCAGCGCTTTGGTATGGGTTGCCATACAGGTGGCCCGGAGCAGGCATTCCCCTTCCGCACAGGCGGGGGTAATTACGGGATTCAGATATACGCCGGCATTGTAGATCATCTTGGCACGGGTCAGGGTATTTTCTTCCGTGTATGTATAGATCGGCACAATGGGCGTATCGGCTTCGATGATCTTGACATTCCGTTCCTTCAGGCACTTGCGGAAGTAGGCGCTGATGTCGGACAGATTGGTGACGATTTCCGGATGTGCCTTCAGATGCCGCAGAGCCGCCAGAGCCACCGCTGCGGAAGCCGGAGTAATGGAGGCGGAGAAGATGAACGGACGGGATACGTGACGCACATATTCCACCACTTCCCGGGATGCCGCCATATAGCCGCCCAGAGAAGCCAGAGACTTGGAGAAGGTACCCATGTAGATATCCACCTGATCTTCCAGACCGAAGTGGCTTGCGGTACCGCGGCCGCCCTTCCCGATAACCCCCAGTGCATGGGCATCGTCCACCATCACTCTGGCACCGTACTTTTTCGCCAGTGCGCAGATCTCCGGCAGCTTGGCAATGTCGCCGCCCATGGAGAACACACCGTCGGTCACGATAAGGCAGCCTCTGTTTTCCGGCACCTTTTCCAGCTGTCTTTCCAGATCTTCCATATCGGCATGCTTGTACATCATCATCTTGCCGAAGCCCAGACGGCAGCCGTCATAGATGGACGCATGGTTTTCTCTGTCGCAGATCACCACATCATGGATCCCCACCAGCGCACTGATGATCCCCAGATTGGACTGGAACCCGGTGGAGAAGGTCATAACCGCTTCCTTGCCCACAAATTCTGCCAGTTCCGCTTCCAGTTCCAGATGCATCTGCAGGGTACCGTTCAGAAAACGGGAACCGGAGCAGCCTGTACCGTACTGTTCGATGGCACGGATACCGGCTTCCATGATTTCGGGATTGGTGGTGAGCCCCAGATAGTTGTTGGAACCCAGCATGATCCGGCGCTTGCCTTCCATCACCACTTCCACATCCTGCCGGGTTTCCAGCGCATGGAAATAGGGATAGATCCCCTTTTCCTTGGCTTCATCCACCCGGGAACGTTTTCTGCACTTTTCAAAAATATCCATAAGGTCACAGAACTCCTTTTGTCAATTATTATGCACTGCAACTATACTGTTGTGTGTACTGTACATTTGCTATTCATTATAATATAAATAAATCGTTTTGTCAACCGTTTCATGGAATTTACAGTCCAAAACTGACGAATCTTTCCTGTTTTCCGGACATATTTTGGCAGGTCTGCTGTCTTTTGCATTTCCCGCGTTCTGCGCTCTCTGCCGTGAAATCCCACAAAACCCTTGACAATCGCCCCGGCCGATGTTATACTCAATACATGAAATCCGTAATAAAGAGGAAGCCTTATGCCTGACCGATACAGACTCTCCCTTCTGACCATACTGCTTTTCTGCATGGTTCTGCTGTCCTCCTGCGCCGGAGAATCCTTTGTCATGGATGTACTGGCAGTGGGAGAAGGCGGTGCTGTGGTAAACAGTACGCCGCTGCAGCAGATTCCGTACGGGGAAGAAGTTCTGATTTCCGTCTCTGTCCCGGCTGGGGAAGATGTGATTCAGGTATTTCTGGACGATGTACTCACCGATGCCTATACCTATGAAAACGGCATCCTCACCCTGCCGGAGATCACCGCTCCCTGTACTGTCCGGATTGTGGCGGGAGAAGCAGATACCAAAGCCTATTGGGAAGTGGATCCCATGAGCAAAAACGGCGGGGATGTGCTCTCCAATGTACCGGAAGGAGCCGTTCCTCTCGGTTCCATGATTACACTGACCGCCGTCCCCAGAGAAGGAGCCGTATTCCTGGGCTGGACAGAGCGGTTTGCCCTGCGCTCCGGCGGGAAGCTGTTGTCCGAAAAGGAACAGGTCACTGTGGAGATCACAGACAATTATACCTATCTCATCGCCAATTATGATGCCTCCGGGGTGGCTGTTCCGGAAACGAAGCCTGTGGAAAAACCGGTTCACCGCGGGGAAAACACCCTGAACATCTTCTATCACAACAACGGCGGCAATGTGCTGGCAGACAACAAGGTTGCCATTGAAACCACCTTTGAC
>JAFQGY010000370.1 GCA_017415325.1 Clostridia bacterium | reverse complement strand
TTTCAATGATGGTGGTACATACGAGAATATCCACATTGCCCTTGATCAGTTCTTCCCAGACTTCCTCAATCTCTTCCCTTTCCATTTTGCCATGGGCAACGGCGATTCTGGCATCCGGGATGGCTTTGCCGATTTTACTGGCGATGTTGTAGATACCTTCCACGCGGTTGTACATGTAGAATACCTGACCGCCCCTGCGCAGTTCCCGGCGTATGGCTTCCATGATGATGGCGTCGTCAAATTCCAGCACATAGGTCTGGACGGGGGCACGCTGTCCGGGAGCTTCTTCCAGTACGCTCATATCCACAATTCCGCCCATGGCCATATTGAGCGTACGGGGAATGGGGGTTGCTGTAAGGGTCAGAATGTCGGCGCCGGGGGCAATCTGCTTCAGCTTTTCCTTCTGGGCTACTCCGAAGCGCTGTTCTTCATCGATGATGATCAGGCCCAGATCGGCGAATTCCACGTCTCTGGATATCAGTCTGTGGGTACCGATGATGATGTCGGTTTCACCGCGGCGAACTTTCCGGAGAGAAGCCTGCTGCTGGGCGTGGGTACGGAAGCGGGATACCATATCAATATGCACCGGGAAAGAACGCATCCGGCTCAGAAAATTCTGATAATGCTGATAGGCAAGAATGGTGGTGGGCACCAGAATGGCTACCTGTTTACCGCTCATAACCGCTTTGAACGCAGCACGCATGGCTACTTCCGTTTTGCCGTATCCTACATCTCCGCAGAGCAGTCTGTCCATGGGATACCCGGCTTCCATGTCTGTGCGGATATCATTGATGGCGCTCAGCTGACCGTCGGTTTCTTCGTATTCAAAGGAATCGGCAAATTCCCTGCACATTTCATCATCCGGATCAAAGCGGAACCCGGCAGTCCGTTTCCGGCGGGCATACAGTTCGATCAGCTCTTTTGCCATTTCCCGGGTGGCGGCTTTGGCCTTGGCTTTTGCTTTTGTCCAGTCTGCACCGCCCATCTTCGAGAGTTTCACCATGCCGGTGTCTGAGCCTGTACCGATGTACTTGGATACCTGATCCAGCTGATCCACCGGCAGATAGAGTTTGTCGGTTCCGGCGTATTTGATATGGACATAATCACGGGAACTTCCGGCAACTGTCAGGTTTTCCAGCCCCATATACTGGCCGATTCCGTATGCCTGATGGACTACAAGATCCCCCACTTCCAGATCTGCATAAGACAGAATGGCTTCAGTGGCTGTTTTTTTCTTTTTGGTACTGCCTCTGAGAACTTTTCCCAGTTTTACGCTGCTGGCAGAAAAGTCCAGAAAGACAAACTTGGGGGATACCATTTCAAAACCGCCGGTATATTCACCAAGCATGGTCAGAACGGTACGGGGCGTTTTCATCAGGAACAGATCGTTCATGGTGGATTTCCACCTGTCCGGATCTGCTTTGGGATCGATGGAAGATACTGCATACCCTTCTGCAGAACATGTTTCCAGTACGGAGGTCTGTTCTGCTTCTGTGGCGCACAGCACAATGGCAACACATCCGTTTTCACTGTAGTTTTTCAGGTCTTCCAACAACAGAGACATTTTTCCGGCATAAGCGGGGACATGACGTGTGACAAAAGCATAATTGCCGGCAGGAGTCATTCCCTGGTGCGCTCTTGCCAGTGCATCCAGAAAAACAGAGGGATAGTTTTCTGTCCGTGAAAATACAGATTCCCATTCCCGGTAGTAGAATCCGCCTTTGATGGGGGGCATTTCGAAGTTTTCCAGCATATCCTCCACACTCTGTTCCAGCAGTGTCAGTGAGGCACCGGCACGTTCTTCGGCTGCAGGCGCATCCACCAGAATCATCATGCCGTCGCTGTAATCCAGCAGACAGTCTCCATCCGGATAGATCAGAGGCAGATATTTGTCTGCGAAAGGCAGATCCATACCGTTTTCAATAGCAGTCAGTTCTGCAGACAGCATGGAACAGGCGCGGGTATACCGTTCGTCGGCTCCCTCCATATTTCCGATCCGTTTGATCTGCCGGCGGATGATCACGGCGAGGTTTTCCCGCATTTCGGCATCCAGCAGGATTTCTCGGGCGGGAGGAATCAGGATATCTCCATCCAGTGCTTCCGTAAACCGCTGGGACTCTACATCGAAATATCCGGCCCGGTCAATCTCATCCCCGAACAATTCGATCCGGAGAGGATGGGCGAGGGGGGGATACACATCAATGATGCCGCCGCGGATGGCAAACTGGCCTGCACCTTCCACCAGATCCACACGGGTATATCCGGAGCGAAGCAGTTTTTCTGTCATTTCGGCAGTGTCCACCAGATCGGTCATGGACAGACGGACAGTGGCTTCGCCCAGCAGATCCGGCGGGATGGTGACTTGCAGCAGTGCTTCGGCAGCGGTGCAGATCACTTCCGGGGTATCCTGCGTTTCGTAGGTTCCGGTGGCGATGCCGTACAGTGCGGAAAGCACAGAAAGCCTCTCATTTTCAAAGTCATGAGAAGCAGTCATATTGTTGAAGTTATATTCTCTTGTGGGGTACAGAGCTGCGCGGATGCCCATAGCCTGCAGGATGTTCCGGTATCCGGCTGCGGCTTTGTCATCGGTGCAGATCAGCAGAATGGGATCTCCCGAGTCCCGGAAATCCTCACAGAAGGTACCCAGAAAGATCCGTTCTGCACCTTCTGTCAGACCGCTGACATAGTAGGGTTTGTATCTCCCGCGGTGGGGCATGTTCAGGGTATTCACCAGATCATCGTATTCCCGGCTTCTGCGGAAGATATCTTTTAAGATTTGGTAATTCATAGTTTATTCCGCTTTTTCTTCTTTCGGGGCAGGCTTCATACCATTGTATCTGCCCATAGCGTCTTCTGTTTTCCCTGCCATGATCAGGCGGATGATTTCATAGGATGCTTCCAGACAGGGGTACATGGCTTTGCAGTCCGCATCGCTGAGTTTACCGAGAACCCAGTCTGCCATATCGTATTCCCGGCTGGGCTTTTCTCCTACGCCGATGCGTACACGGGGAAACTGGTCGGAGTTCATCAGGGTGATAATGCTGCGGAGTCCCTTCTGGCCGCCGTCCGAACCGGATTTGCGGATCCGCATGCATCCCGGGGCAAAGTTTACGTCGTCGGAAAACACGATGATTTTTTCCATGGGAATCTTATAGAAATCGGCGGCTTCCTTCACGGCTTCTCCGGATGCATTCATAAAAGTCTGCGGCTTCATGAACAGTACCCGTTTTCCGTCCACCGTTCCTTCCCCGATCAGGGACTTGAAACGAACACGCCTGATGGGAATACTGCATTTTTCGGACAGGTAATCCATTGCCAGAAAACCGGCATTGTGGCGGGTACGGGCATACTTGTCACCGGGGTTACCCAGACCGCAGATAATGTATTCCGGTGCACCGCCGGCGGTTTCAGCGGAGCCGGATGAGATTTTCTTGAACAGTTCCATGATGTCTGCCATACTATATCCTCTTTCTTTACAGCGAAAAAAGCCCGTTCGGATCACGGGTGGGGGTATTGTTATTTCGAACATACAGCATTATACAGGAATTTTATGAAGAAATCAAGTACAATTGCAGGATGAAATGAAATTTTGTTCCGTTTTTTTCGCTCTGGTTTACGGCAGAAGCAGTGTTTCGCCTTCTTCCATTTTCCGGATTCTCTGCCGGTACGGTTCACTGCTGGGATCTGCCAGGAGACGGTCGGCAATTTCCGTGGAACCGAAATAATGCATGGGAACAGCAGTATCGATATGGAACTGCCGCATGTAGTGGTCGATATTGCAGAATGCACCGTCTCCCTGTCGGTTGTCCAGTGTAAGGAACGCGAGGTCTATATGGTAGTCCTGCAGAGGTTTTGTGTATTCGGAGTACCGGCGCATCATGGAAAAGGCCTGCAGTTTGTCCATGCCTTCCCAGAGCCACAGGTTCAGATCTCCTGCATGGTAGATGGTTTTGCCGTCACAGGAAACAAGAAATGCCACACCGCAGTCTGTGGAACGGAGTGTACGGATACTGCAGTTTTCTATTGAAAGATGCTGGTCATGTCTGATCGAATGGTATTCCGTGATACCGTAATGTTCCGGGAGTGCACGGGAGATGTCATGGGACAGGATGTACTGCACATGCGGATGGGCGGCGCATATACTGAATACGGAATCGTTCATATGATCCGGATGATGGTGACTGGCAAAGACAAACAATGCTTTGGCAGGATTCAGCGGCGGCACGGTACCGGTATAGTAATCGAACAGGAGCAGATGGGTATCTGTTTCCACCAGAAATCCGCTGTGACCGATATAAGTGATCTGCATAAACATACCTCCTGGGAGAGCTTTATATCAGTATACCATATTTTGTTTCATTTGGCAAGCAGGAAACAGTACTGTGAAAACCGGTCAGGATATGAATGAACCGTGAAATTCCGGAAAATTCTTCTGCCAGCTCTTTACAATCCGGAAAATTTATGGTATGATAGTACCAGTGCGACGTGCAGACAGATTTTGCGTCAGAAAAAGAAAGGATCAAACTCTATTATGGGACTGATTGAGATCTTAAAGCATTTTAACATTAGTGTGGAACCTTCCATATATGGCAACGGACACATCAATGACACATATATTGTGCATTCCGATCCGAAGTATATTCTGCAGCGGATTAACAAGAATGTATTCACCGATCCGCCGGCAATGATGGAAAACATCATGGGCGTGACCAATTTCCTGCGGGAAAAGATCAAGGCAGCCGGAGGAGATCCGGACAGAGAAACCCTGAAGTTCATGCTGTCCGATGAAGGTAAACCCTATTTCATTGATGACAACGGCGATTACTACCGTGCATATCAGTATGTGGACGGTGTAATCTCCTGCACCACCGTAGACTCTCCTGACAGACTGTACCATGCTGCCAAGGCATTCGGGAAGTTCCAGAATATGCTGGCGGACTATCCGGCTGAAACCCTGCATGAAACCATCGTACAGTTCCATGACACCAAGAAGCGGTTCAACGATTTCGTACAGGCTGTGAAGGAAAACAAGTCCGGCCGGGCGGATCTGGTGAAGGAAGAAATCCAGTTTGTCCTGGACAGAGAAGCAGACTGTGCCATCGTGGTGGATGCCATTGCCAAGGGAGAAATTCCGCTGCGGGTTACCCACAATGATACCAAGCTGAACAATGTGCTTCTGGATGAAGTTACCGGCGAAGGTGTATGCGTAATCGACCTGGATACCGTTATGCCCGGTTCCCTGCTGTATGATTATGGCGATGCTCTCCGGTTCGGCGGTTCCAGCGGTGCGGAAGATGAACCTGACCTGTCCAAGATCTGGTTTGTTATGGAAAACTTTGAAGCATTCACCAAGGGCTTCCTGGAAGAACTGGTATCCATCACTGACAAGGAACT
>JAFQGY010000028.1 GCA_017415325.1 Clostridia bacterium | reverse complement strand
TCACGAAATGCTTCCAGAAGAACACCAAAGGCGGCTACGGGATTACCGTATGGAATCAGTTCCATATTTATATTTTCATGGGACTGTATCTCCTTGCCACCAGCGAAACCACATTTGACCTGACAGCAACCTCCCTTGTGTATTCCATTCTGTACGCAGTGTCCGGTCTGACCTCCGGCACAGGCTCCCTCTTTGCCATGCGGTACGGAAAGATGTCCACCGTAACCACATTCTGTCTGCTGGGCGGGATGATCCTGCCGTTCTTCTATGGGGTGCTGTTCCTGCAGGAAGAGATGACCCTCTGGAAGACGTTGGGGATTCTGGTGCTGATCGGTTCTCTTTTGCCTTCTATGCTGGAAAAAGACAGTTCCGGTGTGGAAAGAACCCGGGGAGACAGAATCCGGTATATCATTTTCTGTATGATGACCTTCTGCGGCAACGGATTTGTCAGTGTAGTCTCCAAGGCTCACCAGATTTCCGAAGGTGCCATGCGTCTGCCTACGGGAGAGGTGGATACCGACGGATTTATCCTGCTCAATGCCATGGTAGGCCTGACCATTGCATTTGTAACTCTGGTTGTCCGTGCCGTTCTGTCTGCAAAAAGCGGAGAAAAGCATCCCATTCGTGCAGCATACTATGAAATCGGCAAAAAGCCCATGGTACCGAAACTGTTTGTCATGCTGCTGGCACTGGCCGCCGGGTATGCGGTGTGCAACGCCATGGGGAATATCTTCTCCCTGCAGTGTGCGCTGACCATGGATTCCTCGATCCAGTTCCCGATTCTGTCCGGTGTGGTGATTTTTATGACTGCCGTATTCGGATGGCTGTTCTTCAAGGAAAAGATCGGCAAGACCAATATTATCAGTCTGACGCTTACCGTAGTCGGTATCGGCCTGTTTATGATTCCCGCATGATGGAGGTACTCATATGAATACTGAAAAGGCAGCAACCCTGTATACCCATGCTCTGGAAATCGCCGCAAAAACCGGATTTACCGCAGAACAGATCGAAGAAATTGCTCCTGTCATGAAGCTGGTACTGGAAAAACAGTACGAGGGGCTGGAAGCACTGGAAAAAGCGGTTCTGGAAGGCAGTGACAACGCAGATATGCTGTATGCCCTGACAAGACCGCTTGGAATCGAAGACGATCCGGGGATGCTGGCGGTCTGTCTCCTGCTGACCCATGTTTCCCACCGGTATTACCGGGAACACGGTATGGAGGAAGAAGTATATATCGACTCCATGAAAGATATCCGTGTGTGGACAAAAACCTGTGTGGACAACCGGCATCATCTGGGGGTATATCAGTACGGGTGGATCCGGAACTTCTGGCGCGGAGACATTGTACGGCTGGGACGTCTTGAATTCCATATCGTGAAATACAACCACAGCGAACCGTACACGGCCTGCGGTATCACCGTTAAGGAAGGGGATCCGGTCATCAATACCCACATTCCCGCCGATGGTCATATGGATCCGGAAGCTGTACAGGATGCATTCTGCCGTGCCTATCGCTATTTCGGCAGGACCGGTATCACTCCCATCGTGTGCGATTCCTGGCTGCTGTATCCGAAAAACAGACTGTTCTGTGCGCCGGATTCCCGCATGGTCGCTTTCCTGGACAATTTCACCATTCTCCGTTCCAAGGATGCGCCCGAAAGCGGTGATCTGTGGCGCGTGTTCGGCCATCAGCCCAGCTGGGAACCGGACTCTCTCCCGGATGATACCCCTCTGCGGCGGCAGCTGAAAGCACATCTGAAAGCCGGCGGAACCATGGGATATGGCTATGGGATCTTCCTCCACGATGGTGAAAAACGCGTGGATGCACCCGGCAAATAAATATTTCCTCTATGGAGAGAAAATATGAAGATTGTAGTATTAGATGGATTCGCCGTGAACCCGGGAGATCTCACATGGGATTTTCTGAAAAAATACGGAAATGCGGCGGTCTATGATAAAACCCCGAACGAACAGGCAGCAGAAGTGATCGGAGACGCGGAAGTGGTATTCACCAACCGTGTAAAGATCACCGAAGAAGTGCTGAACGCCTGTCCTAATTTGAAGTATGTCTCCGCCCTCGGAACCGGGTATGACATGATCGACGTAAAAGCCTGCCGTGCCCGTGGGGTGGAAGTCTGCAACGTTCCCGGATATTCCACTATGTCTGTAGCCCAGCACGCATTCACTCTGCTGCTTTCCTTTGCATCGGATCTGGATGGACTGTGTGGTATTGTAGCAGACGGTATGTGGACGGGAATCCCCGGGTTCCAGTACCAGAAGGTGCGTTTCATCGAACTGGCCGGAAAGACCGTGGGAATCTACGGCTGCGGTGCCATCGGCAAAGCCTTCGGGAAGATGTGTCAGGCCTTCGGCATGGAAGTGCTGGCCACCAGACGTTCCAGAACCGAAGGAGAAGAGGACGGCATCCGGTATGTAACGCCGGAAGAACTGCTGGCAAAGTCCGACTATGTCTCCCTCCACTGTCCCCTGACCGACGAAACCCGTGCCATGGTGAACCGTAATTTTATCGCAAAGATGAAGGATGGTGCCGTGCTCATCAACACTTCCCGGGGGGCTGTACTCCATGAAGCCGATGTGGCGGAAGCTCTGAACAGCGGTAAACTGGGCGGTGCGGGACTGGATGTACTGGCAACGGAACCGGCAGATCCCGCAAACCCGCTGCTGACAGCCAGAAACTGCCGGATCACGCCCCACTGTGCATGGACCTCCAAAGAAGCAAGACTCCGTCTGCTGGATGTACTGGACGACAACCTTGGTTCCTTTGTGCAGACCGGCTGCGGTGTGAACCGTGTTTTCTGAGCAATGATAAAATCTCTCCTGATTCCGGCTGCCGGATAAGGAGAGATTTTTTGCAGATTTTTCCGGAAACCACCGAACCTTTTCCCATTTCTGCGACTATATGGGTGTAACGTTACATACCGAAAGAAAGGAAGAATCCCATGGATCCGATGGAACCGCTGCTTGCCTGCATAGATGATATATG
>JAFQGY010000369.1 GCA_017415325.1 Clostridia bacterium | reverse complement strand
GACCTCCGGAGCCATGTAGGTGTAGGTGCCTTTCCGGGAAAGACCGATCCTGGTCTCCTCCACCACTTTGGCGATGCCGAAATCCCCCAGCTTGTAGGCGCCGCTGGGAGCGATGAAAATATTCTCCGGCTTGATGTCCCGATGGATGATCACACGTTTGTTGGGCGTTTCTTTATGACAGATTTCCAGAGCAGTACAGATATCACAGCCAATCTTTACCACATCCTCATCCGTTAAAGGGAAAATTTCAGCGATATGTTGTGTCATAGGGGTAAGAAATTCCATGCGGATGTAAATATCATAACCAATGGAATCTTCTTTCTCACGCAAAGCAGAATCTTCGATGCTTACGATATTGGTAATACCTTTGAACTTTTGCATAACTCTTATCTCACCAATCAATCGATCCGCTTGTTTCCGGACTATATCGCGGATTTCATCATCAGTCTTCCCATAACGACGATGTTTTGCAATGTCATTGGGATCAAGAGGAACAGATATAACTTTTACGGCGGCTACTGCTCCTATATCGGCGGATATTGTTTTGTACACGTTGCCGTATCTACCGTGGCCGATATGCTCGGTGATGGTCCAGTCGGGCCAGATTTTTGTGATATCCATTTTATCCTATGTCCTTTCAGGTTGAATGGATTGATATCTTTGAGATAATCCTGTTATATTGAAAATCCCAATGGCAGATATTCATATTTTCATATGAGATATATGTTCCATTGGAATTATATCATGACGAAGATACTCGCTTATATAAACAAATTACTCACAGTTTTTGAAATGTAATATAAAGCCAGAGTGTTATTATGCTAAATATAAATACTTATCTCTTCTTGGATACAGCATAACCTGTAGCAGAAATGATGGCAAAAACAGCCGGATGCGGTGTCCGGCTGTTCTGTCCTCGCAGAGCGCAACGACTGGTGGAATCCGTATAGAAGCTGCGCTCTTGCAGGGGGATTGTAAAACAGATTTCTGAGAGTTACGGTCATTCAAGTGCAACACTCGTCAGATGTTGGTATAACTTTTCAATCTTACCGGGCAGCTCCTGTTCGATGGGTTTGCATATCAGATAGTTTTCAGCAATCTTTTTGAAAAAATCATTCAAAGAGACTCTTCTGCCGGGCACATCCCATGTTCTGTCTGCCAGATATTTCTGCACAAATGCCAGTTTTTCTTCTAATGTCAGTTTTCCTTTGGGGAGAACCATGTGTTCAACCGCATAGATGTACCGTTGGGACCACACCATGCTATGCCATTCTTCCAGATAGGCGGGGAAAGACCCAAACGGACGGATGGAAAGAGACTGGGATTCCAGAAAGCATCTGGCAATGTGGTAGCAGCCCAGATCATCGGGATGTACACGATCTTCTTTGTAGATAACCTGTTCCTGCATCACTGTGGTAAGATATTTGTGGCAGTCGATCAGAGGATAGCTGTGTTTCTCCGCCATGCGGCGCATAACATCTGCATATCCCTGCAGGAGAGCATACCCGCCATGACATACCGGTGCGGAAATCGGCTGATATTCATCATATGGTGGCGGCGTCATCAGAAGAACCGCAATCCCATGAGACAATACTTTTTCGCATAGGATTTCCAGATTGCGTTGATAGGCGGTATATGTTTTTTCCAGTGCGGCATACCGTGCTGTACTGCGGGGCTGTTCCAACGTAAACAGGCAGGAATCGTTGACGCCACACATAATGACTATGTGGGTGGGCTTGTGGGGGAGAACATCTTTCTCAAACATATTGTTCAGGAGAGCGACTGTACCGCCGGAAAAAGCACAGTTGTAAAAACGGATATCAGCGGCGGGAAAAGCGGTTTTGTACCAATCCACGATCCATGTCAGATATTTGTTCTGTGCAGTGATACTATCGCCCAGGAAACATATCCGGGAACCGCTTGGGAATGGTGTGTTAAGAAGCATAATCTTTTTATCCCTTTGTTTATGAATCAGTATGCAAAAATATAGTTCAGGAATCAAGTGCCGTTAAACCAGTACATACTTTTATTGTGATAAATGGAGTAATCCTTATGTTGTTCAACGGATTCCCGCCAGATATTCATCCATTTTTCGATCGCTGTATTCTTCCGCTGTCAGGCTGTCCAACGGGAAGGCCGCAAGTTCTTTTTTCAGACCTTCATACAGCGGTGTCATTTCGCTCTGAAGCATACCTGTAGCCGCCAGAACCTTGCTGTTGTCCGTCACACGGTTGAACATTCTGGCATATTCAAGCTGATATTTGGAAAACAGATATGCAGGGGCAGGTACTTTGCAGCGCAGATAGATTTCTTTATCAACAACTTCATATTTCAATCCGATCAGATCTTCATAATAGGCAGCGATCTCACGCCAGCTGTGATGCTCTGCGGAACAAATGTTGAAGGTCTCACCAATTGCCTTATCGTTCAGTACAAGCCGTGCAATCTGCCGTCCTGCGTCTCCGCCCCAGGAAAGGGTAGCCTGCGCTTCCATGGCCTGTTCCGGCAGAAGGACTGTTTTTCCTGCCAGTGCTCTGGGGATAAACCCTCTTGCTTCCCATGTGACAAGCTGATATCTTCCGTAAGAATAGGTAGTAGCAGGACGAACAATCGTCCAGTTCTTATAGGTGCCTTCCGTGATGATATTTTCCTGAAGTGCCTTGAACAATGAATACTCTGTTTCAGCATAGGACAAGTACTCTTTATCATCAGAAACATCCAGCAGACGGGGCGTGGATTCGCTTACAATTACTT
>JAFQGY010000368.1 GCA_017415325.1 Clostridia bacterium | reverse complement strand
GTAATGAGTTTATACGGCGTAGGTGCATCCACGGTTTCCTGCTTGACAAAACCACGTTTTTCCAGACGTTCCAGCAGGGTGTGAATGGCAGGCTTGGAACAGGGGCGGATCCCCTGCAGACCGTTATAGATGTCAATCACCCTGGAAGGGCCGTTTGCTTTCCACAGGATCAGCATGATATCCAGTTCGGCTTCCGGGATCTTCTGTATGGATTTGGACATAGATATGCCTCCTTTTATACGGTTGTATATAATATATCACATCCGTATACGTATGTCAATAGATTCTTTGAAAAAAACAGAAAAAGTCCTCTCCGGCATCGCAGCAACCGGTGGTTGACAGCATTTTCAAGTATGATTGGTTGCTTTTTACCGCAATTTATGATATACTGCCCTCATCCTGGAAAACAAAGGGGAGGTTTATGTATGACTTTGGGTGAACGGATACGGCAGTTCCGGACGGCACACGGGCTTTCGCAGGGAGATTTTGCGGAGCGGATGGATGTATCCCGGCAGTCGGTTTCCAAATGGGAGAATGATCTGGCGGTACCGGAGCTGGATAAGCTGATCCGGATGAGCACACTGTTTGGCGTGACACTGGACACACTGGCTTGCGGCGAGGAAGAACCACATAAGGCAACTGCCGAAACAGATGCGGTAAAGGCTGCCGCCTCTGTACAGGCCTCCGGAATATCCGGTACCCGTAAAATCATCGGGACGATCCTTCTCTGTACAGCCGCATTGCTGTTCGTTCTTCTTTCTTTCCTTGGAGGAATCCTTTCAGGACTGGTACTGTCACTGCCTTTTGCGGTAATCGGCATCTATTGCCTGGTGATCCGCCGGTATCTGGGACTTTGGATCGGCTGGACAATCGTACTGATGACGGATGTATTCATTCAGTTCGCCACATCTGCCAGCAGAGGAGTGTTATGGAACTTCATCAAGGTACCGGCATACCGGGAAATGGTTGGTCTGACACCGCAGCTGATTCTTTCGTTTCTGTTGAATCTGCTGGTACTGGGGATGGTGTTCTGTACACTGTTTGTATTCCGGAAGTATACCCCATTGCCGAGACGAAAAAATATCCTCCGCACCGTTTTTGTTCTGGGTGGGAGGATACTGATCTGGGGTATTTCGATGTTCAACAGCCGGGTTCTTCTGCCGAGGGCTGTACAGATTTCGGAAGGTGCTGCCAGCAATGTTTGGCTGCAGACGGTGTTTCAGATCACATACTGGCTGGATCTGGCTGCCCTTGCAATGGATGTTATTCTTCTGGTGCTGGTACTTGGTCTTCTGCGCAGCTTTTTTGCATTACGTCGTGCAGTTTCCGGGCAATGATCCGCATACGGTTCTCATCTGCTTTGCAGTGTTTCCGATCGTATGTCACAAGGCCGTTGGTTTCGTCTTCCACATCGGAAAGCTGGGTATAAACCGCCCCGCAGAGACCTTTTTCCACAGCCGGAATGATCTCATCTTCATACAGGGCGATCAATGCGTTTTCAAAATCAGCTTGTTTCTCAAAAAACCGGTATCCGTAGGTTTTGTATGGGTTAAAGGAATGCTCCGGAATCTTGCAGGAGTATCCGCCGAATTCAGACAGAACCAGCGGGATAACGGTCTTTTTGATTTTCACCGGCCTGAAATATACATGGATGCTTTCCACATCACTTAGGCAGCTGCCGAACCAGCCGGATGCAGTATCGATGATGCGGGTGTTGTCCAGTTTCTGCAGAAGTTTATACTGTGATGTGCCGTCAAACTGTCCCCAGCCTTCGTTGAAGATAGTCCAATAGCAGATACAGGGGTGATTGCACAAACGCCTGACAGTATTTTCCATACTTTCGGCAAATGCCGTTCTGATTTGTCTGTTCCGGTGCATATGCCTGTCGGACAGCTTTTGAATACCGATCGTGGGCAATGCTGTATCCCGCAGGAAACTGTATCGGCCGGTATTGACCATATCCTGCATAACAAGCATCCCAAGACGGTCACAGTCGTAATAAAACCGCTCCGGCTCGATTTTGATATGCTTCCGCAGGGTGTTGACCCCCAGTTTTTTCATTTGCAGGATATCTTCCGTGTAGGATTCCGGTGATGCGGGGGTAAAGATCCCATCGGAATAGTAGCCCTGATCCAGAAGAGCGTGCAGAAAGTACGGTTTTCCGTTGAGACAGATTCTGGGTATGCCGTTTACTGTTTTCGTTTCTACGGTACGCAGAGCGAAATAGGAAGTTACGGTATCCTCTCCGCTGTGCAGTGTGAAATGGTACAGATAGGGGTCTTCCGGCGTCCAGTTCCGGGGAGAAGGGATTTGGATTTCGGCTTTGGAATCTGTGATGTCGGCTCTGAGCTCCCCCTGTGGTGTCCGGATCTGCACCACGCCGGATGTGATACCGTCCGCTGTGATCTGTACCGTATCCAGTGTTGTCTGAATAGACAGGCGCCTAACATGAATTTCCGGCACGCTTTCCAGCCATACGGTCTGCCAGATACCGGTGACGGGAGTGTACCACATACCGCCTCGCTTATAACGCTGTTTGCCGTATGGAAGAACGGCATCGGACAGTGAATCGGTGACATACACTTCCAGACAGTTTTCTTTCTGCAGATGCGCTGTGATATCCAACGAGAAGTCTTCGTATCCGCCGCGATGGATTCCCAGATCTGTACCGTTCAGCAGAACCTTTGCCGTTTGATCCACCGCACCGAAATGCAGCAGTACCCGGTCACGGATGAAGTCCTCCGGCAGGGTGAATGTACGTCTGTAACAGACTGTCGGATCCTTGCCCATGCTGCGGCAGATACCGGAGAGACGGGATTCCGGCGGGTATGGTACCAGTATGGATTCCGTCGCGGCAGTATCAAAACTGCCGGATGCAGAAAATTCCCAGATTCCGTTGAGGCAAAGGAAAGAATCCCGCTGCAGCTGCGGACGGGGGTATTCATTCCAAGGGATATGGGACGATTTTTCGGCAATTGCCTTAAGCAGTTTTTCCCCTTCGGCAGTCAGCAGATGGTTCATTTGTTTTGGTTTTTTGGACATGTTTATCCTTCCTGCAATTTAGGCATATGCCTAACATAAGCATGCTTTTCTGTACTGTCTCAGGGTTTCAGTGTACCGTCGGTTTCGATGATGTCGGCACCGTATTGTTCCACGGCTTCCTGCAGTTCTGTTTCTTCTGTAATCAACCAGACGCCCAGTTTACCGTACTGCTTGACCATGGCAGCATTTTCCTTTGTTACCGGCGGATTTTTGCACCATGCGGTAATCTTGTTATCAAAACGGATCCAGGTGGTCAGCTGTTCTTTCGGGACAATCTTCCCCACTGCTTCCATGGCTTCCGGGGTAGCGGGACCATCGTAATGGATGTTTGCTTCCGGCAGCTTTTCCAGCACTGTACGGATCTGCTCTGCATTGCTGCAGGTGATTTCCGTAATATGCCGGGCTCCCATGGCGATAATGGTATCGAAGAAAATCTGCTGCTGTTCCGGTGTGTGGGACCACAGAACATTGTCAAATTTCAGTGGGATGAAAGCACCCATGGCGAGGGTCAGCACCTGTTCCAGCGTGGGAATTTTCTCACCGGCGAATGCTGCATCCTTCCAGATACCGAAATCCAGTTCCTGAGCCTGTTCCAGCGTCATATCGGCAATGGCTCTGGATTCCGGCAGCGATGATCCGTCGGGCATGCGTCCGGTACGGTTTACGGTTCTGTCATGCAGAAGAACGCATTTGTTGTCTGATGTGAACTTGGTGTCCAGTTCAATCATGCCGTATCCCTGGGCAATGGCGGCACGGAAGGCGGAGATGGTTTCTTCCGGACAGTCGGTTCCTACGCCCCGATGGGCTTCAATGATGTATGTATGCATATGCATCCTCCCTGTTGTATGGTTTACCGGAACTCTGCCGGTTATGTTCATTTTGGAATACCATTTTCCGGATTCTGTTGCAAAACGGAAAACGATCTGCTATAATAGGAAAGTCTGATATTCTATTTTCTTTTGCTGGCAAAGAAAGGGTTCTGTTATGAACGAAAAAGCCATCTCCCGCAGCCGGGTTCTGTATATCATCGAAGCTGCGCTGGAATATTTTATTTCCATTCTGGTTGCCGGTTCCTATCTGGCCACGCTGACCACCCATCTGGGTATGTCGGACAGTCTGACAGGGATCATTTCGTCCTTTATTTCTCTTGGCTGTCTGTTCCAGCTGTTTTCTGTGGTTCTGAAACGGCGGCAGGTGAAAACCATCGTGACTGTCCTCTCCGTGGTAAACCAGCTTCTGTTCATGCTGCTGTACATCATACCGCTTTCAGGCGCAGGCAAACAGGTCAGAATTGCTTTATTTATCATAGCCATTTTTCTGGCGTATCTGATTTACAACAGTGTTCATCCGCTGAAGATCAACTGGCTCATGTCACTGGTGGACGACAGAAAGCGGGGGGTTTTCACTTCTTATAAGGAAATCGTGTCGCTGCTGTCCGGGATGGTTTTCTCCTTCGGGATGGGAACCCTGATTGACCATTTTCAGTACAAGGGTGAAGTGGAAACCGCATTTATTCTCTGCGGCATCACGGTATTCGTACTGATGCTGCTGCACACGCTGACCATGGCGTTTTCTGTGGAGATTCCTGTGGAAACCGTACCGGAGCGAAAAAATCCCATCCGGGAAATGCTGGGGACACTGCAGGACAAAAATGTGGTGAAAGTGACCATTCTGTTTATGATCTGGCATATAGCCACCAGTGCCGCCACACCGTTTTACGGTACATATCTCATCAAGGAACTGGGGTTCAGCCTGCAGTTTGTGTCCATTCTGAGCATTGTCTACAGCCTTGTCCGGGCCAGTGTTTCCACCTTCTGGGGCAAGTTTGCCGATAAAAATTCCTTTGCCACCATGGTGAGCATCTGTCTCTGTATTGCAGGCGCCGGGTTCTTTGTGAACATTTTCACAGTCCCTGCCAACGGAAAGATTTTCTATACGCTGTACTATGCGCTGTACGCCATTGCCATGGGCGGAATCAACAGTGCGCTGACCAATCTGGTGTTTGATATGGTAGGTCCGGATAAGCGTTCCAATGCGCTGGCTCTGTCCCAGTCTGCCTCCGGCGTTCTGGGTTTTTTGACCACCCTGATTGTATCCGTTCTGGTATCGCACATCCAGAACAGCGGCAACCGGTTCCTTGGCATGGATCTGTATGCGCAGCAGGTTACCTCTGCACTGGCATTTGTGTTCACCGTGGTTTCCGTACTGTATGTGCTCTTTGTTCTGCATCCGGGAAAGGGGAAAAAGCAGTAACACTTCTCCGTTTTTCGGTTCCGGAAAGTATTGTACCATGCCGTCCGCCTGTTGTCAATCGTTTCCGGCAATTTCTCCGGACATGAAAAAACAGTCACCTGTGTAATCCAGATGACTGTTTTGTTTTTTGCACTTATCTGTTCAGAATCAGCCCCGTCAGTTCCACAGGATCCACAATTTCGTCGCCCTTGTACACTCTCATGTTGCCG
>JAFQGY010000367.1 GCA_017415325.1 Clostridia bacterium | reverse complement strand
GGTGGTCACGGTTGTTCTGCCGTGCATCCAGAACCGGTACGAAAGGATGGAACACATGGCACTTTATCCCCTGTGCCCGCAGCTCCTTCGGGTAATTCCGGTGCAGACGGGTGATGCTGCCGAAATCGTCATAGATCACACGGACATCCACGCCCTGCACCGCCTTCCGGGTCAGCACACTGCGAATTTTTTCCCACATGATACCGTGGCCGATGATGAAATATTCCAGAAAAATATACCGCTCCGCCCGCTCCAGTTCAGGCAGCAGGGCTTCCAGAAATGCTTCTCCGTTGGGGAAGTATTTTGTTTCTGTATGGGTATAGGGCGGGCACATACTCATCCGGTCGATATAGGCCGCCTGTCTGCCTGCCCCCGGATTTTCTTCCGAAAGCGCCCTGAGTACGTCGGACTTGTCTTCCTTCAGCGTTTCCGTAATGGAGGTGATCCGGCTCATGGCCAGCTTGACCTTTTTGGACAGCGTGTTGGCGCTGAAAATATAGTACATGCCCACACCCACCGGCTGAAAAAAGAACACCACAACAATCCAGGCAATCTTATAGCCCGGATTGAAATCAGTACTGATAATGTGACATACGCCTAAAAATGCAATGACAGAGGAGACGGAAACAAGGATGTAATAATGCTCCGTAAACTGCAGGATACCCACCGCCACCAGCACAAGCTGGATTACAATCAGCAGCGCCACCAGAACCACCCGGCTGAACAGAATTCGCACCAGCGGACGCAGTATGTTCCTGCGTTTCTGTTTTTTCTTCGGCATTTTTCTTCCCCTTCTCCTGTATACTATCCGCCGAGGGGGACAGCTTCCCTATTATGATGGTATTATCATACACGATTGTGCCGGAAAAGTCAAGTACAATTCCCCCTTGTTTTTTGCAAAGTTTTGTGCTATACTACCCCAAAAGGGACTTTCCGTCTTTTTCCACGAAATCTGAATCCAATAAGTCCCGTACAGGAGGTATATATACATGAAAATTTTATTCCAGGGCGACAGCATCACCGACGCAGGCCGGGACAGAAATGATCCCACCAATCTGGGCAACGGATATCCCAAATACGCCGCCGCACTCATCAGGGCCAGACATCCCGACGTGGACTTTACCTTCTGGGATCTGGGCATCAGCGGCAACCGGGCGGAAAACCTCCGTGACCGCTGGCAGGAAGACTGCATCGCATATGACCCGGATCTGGTTTCCATCCTGATCGGCGTCAACGATACATGGCACAGAGCCGCCGAAGGAAACTGGATGCCCCACGACTACTTTGAAGAATGCTACCGGTACTGTCTGGAAGAAATCAAGACAAAGACTCACGCAAAGATCCTGATTCTGGAGCAGTTCATCGTACCTACCGGTGCCCTTGCAAACGGACGTGCCGATCTGGACGCCAAGATTCAGGTAACCCGGAAGCTGGCCAGAGAATATGCCGACGCTTTCATTCCGCTGGACGGTCTGATCGCACAGGCCAGCATCGGCGTGAACCCCGCTCTGTGGGCAGCTGATGGCGTACATCCCACCGCAGCCGGCGCACAGCTCATCGCCGACTACTATGCGGACGCCGTGGACAAGCTGTTCCCTCTGATGAAGTAAAGGAGATACGTACATATGGCTGCCATTTTTACCGAAGGACACCGCGGATACTGTGCGGTGTATCCCGAAAACACTCTGCTTTCCTTTGAAAAAGCCATGGAACTGGGCGTGGATGCCGTGGAATTTGACGTATGGCTGTCCAGCGACAAACAGCCCGTTCTGATGCACGACGGCGACACCTCCCGCACCTGCGGCGTGCCCGGCCACCTGAGAGACAGAACCCTTGCTGAGATCAAAAAACTGGATCCCTGCTACCGGGAAAAGTTCGGCGAACAGTTTGCGGGGCAGGTGCAGGTTCCCACCCTGTACGAACTGCTGGAACTGGTGAAGGCGAAAAAGCCCGGGCTGAAGCTGGGGGTGGAAATCAAGGAATACACGGAAGAAACCGTGGACATCACCATCGCAGCTCTGGAAAAATACGGTTTTGACATCCGCACCGACTGCTGGTTCTATGCCTTTAACGGACGGATCATCCGGTATCTGAAGGAAAAATACAACGCCAGAACCATGGGGTACCCGGATATCCAGATGAAGGAATTCTGCGGGTACGAATGGTATGACGAAATCGGCCTTTCCATGATGTTTGTGAAATCCGAACTCTGTGCCTTCTACCGTGCCAAGGGACTTCCCATGCATCTGTACTGCGCCGACAACGAAGCGGATGTCCGGCTCTGTATCGAACAGGGAGCTTCCCTCATCACCGCCAACGACCCGAAGGATCTGCTGCGGATTGTAAACGAATAACCTGCAAAGAAAAACAGACGTCGAACCCCAGCGGATTCAGCGTCTGTTTTGTGTTTACAGGATAATGCAGACCAGGCCCGATGCCCCTTCGTTGATGATCCGGGACAGGGTCTCGCCGAATTTTTCCCTGGCATCCTCCGGCATATGTCCCATCTTCTCCGCCAGACTGTCCCCCATCAGATCATACAGCGTCCGGCCCAGCATATTGGTATCCCAGATCCCGTCGGGATTTTCGGTGAATTCCTTTGTCAGATACCGCACCAGCTCCTCCGACTGCTGTTCCGTGCCTACAATGGGATGGACTTCGGCGGAAATATTGGTTCTGATCATATGGATGGACGGTGCCGTTGCCCGTAGTCTGACGCCGAATCCCCCGGCCTGCTTCACGATTTCCGGTTCTTCCAGCAGCAGATCCGCCATTTCCGGCATGACAATCCCATACCCCCTGCTGTTCACATCCCGGATGGCAGCGGAAAACTTGTCATATTCTTTCTTGGTTTCCGACAGTGAGCAAAGCGCCGTCATCAGTTCCGTTTCATTCTGCATGGCAATCCCGGTCTTTTTCGACAGCAGGTGATAATATAATGCATCCGGCAGCGCCAGGGTGACAGCCGCACTTCCCTCTCCCGCATCAATCCGTTCCATCACCGCCTCGGTTCCTTCCGCAGTTCCCACATAGGGTTCTATGGTTCTGGCAGCAGCCGTACGCAGATTCCGGCAGAATTCCCCGTTCAGAGCCTGCAGTTTTCCAAGGGGAGCGGCGGCTTCGGTAATATCCCGCAAAATCCCGTCCTGCAGCGGCTTTTCGTCCCGGAACACACCCATCCAGGCAGGCAGATGCACCGTGATCTCCCGCACCGGGAACTCCAGCAGAACCATTTCCAGAATATGGTCGATATCCTCTGCGGAAAGCTCCAGACAGTTCACCAGTGCCACCGGAACACCGTATTTTTCTTCCAGATGCAGGGCAAGGCGGATGGACTCCTCTCTTTCCGGATTGGCGGAATTGCAGATGATGGCGAAGGGCTTGCCGATTTCCGCCAGTTCTCCGGCAATCCGCTCCTCCGCACCGATGTAGTTGTCTCTGGGAATATCCCCGATGGACCCGTCGGAGGTCACCAGCATCCCGATGGTGGCGTGTTCCGTGATAACCTTCCGGGTTCCCATTTCCGCCGCTTCTTCAAAAGGGACGGGATTTTCCGACCAGGGCGTGTGTACCATGCGGGTCTGGCCGTCCTCATCGGTTCCCAGCACTTCCGGGATCAGGTATCCCACACAGTCCACCATTTTCACACGGCATTCCGTGTCCCCCGTGCGGATCATCACCGCTTCATCCGGGACAAATTTCG
>JAFQGY010000366.1 GCA_017415325.1 Clostridia bacterium | reverse complement strand
TATGGCCTGATGGAACCACCCAGCGTGCCGGAAAAACCTACCCCACAAGAGATGCCGACGGCTGGGGAAAAACACTGTTGTCTCTCCTTTCTGAAATGGATCTGTCGGAGGTCTGTGCCGTGGGGCTGTCCTCCCAGGTGGGGACATACATGATCGAAGGCGTGCCGGAGCCCATCCACTGGTATGACAATGTGGGGGACGCAGAATGTACCGCATGGCGGGAGGGAGACAGTGCCGAAACCTTTGTGCGGGAAATCGGCATGCCGCATCCGCTGATCCGTTCCTACCCGCTGCCAAGAATCCGGTACATTCTGGACACCTACGGCAGTACAGTCGAAAATCACCCCCGCCGGATCTGTCAGCCCAAGGACTACCTCTGCTGGCTCCTGACGGGCAACTGGGTCACCGACACCTGCTCCATGCGGGGACTGGCCCATCCGGAGGGTACCTACAGCCGGTATTTCATGGACAAACTGGGGATCACCGAAGACTATATCCCGCCGCTGACGGACCCTGCAGGACTGGTGGGAACGGTCAAGGACGAAATTGCCGCCCGCACCGGACTGCCGAAGGATACCCCGGTCTACTGCGGCTGCAACGATTTCTACACCGGTATGCTGGGTCTGGGCGTGGGGAACACCGGGGAAGCCTTTGATGTCACCGGCACCAGCGAGCATATCGGCATTCTGCAGGACAGTATTGACCCCTACACCGATCTGGTGGCAAGTCCCTATCTGGACACCAATGTACTCTACGGCGTGACGGCCTCCTCCGGCTCCTCCCTGAGCTTTGCCATCCGGAACTACGGTATGGATGTGATCGGGTCCCTTACCAATCCGTACCCGGATGCACCGTTATTCCTGCCCTATGTCAACGGCGAACGGGCACCCATCTGGGACGGAGACGCAAGAGGGGCATATTTCGGCATCGGTACGGACTGCACAAAAGAAGAACTGGCATACAGTGTTCTGGAAGGGGTAGCGTTCAGTATCTATCACATCTACGAAGGTATGCACGGCAATGCGGAAAAAATGCTGGTGGGCGGCGGCGCATCGGAAGATCCGTTTCTGAACAAACTGAAAGCCTCCCTGTTCGGTATCCCCGTCATCAGCACCTGGGAGAAGGAATCTTCGGCGCTGGGCGGTGCCATGTGGGCGGCGGTGGGCAGCGGACTTTCCGCCGACGTAAACGATGCCATCCGCACCTACGTGAAGACAAATCAGGTATTCGAGCCGGATCCTGCATGGACGGAACTGCTGCGGCAGCGGTTTGCGGTGTATAAGACACTGTATCCGGCACTGAAAGGTTCGTTCCGGGAATGGAAGCACCGGTATGATGTATAATTGAGGAAGAAAAACAATGAGCTGTGTCATTTTCGGCGCAGGGAAGATTGCCAGAGGATTCGTGGGCCATATCCTGACCCTGTCCGGCATTCCCTTCGTCTTTGTGGAAAAATATGAACCGCTGGTGGAAAAAATCAATGCCCGGGGATCCTATACGGTGAACGTCATGGGCAACACTGCGGAAAACTGCGTGGTGGAAGGGGTACACGCCCTGTCCTTCGCAGAAAAGGAAGAAATTGTGTCTGCCATTGCAGGTGCGGATGTGGTGTTCACAGCGGTGGGCGGCAAGAATCTGGGGGAAATCGTGCCGTTTCTCACGGAAGGCATTGCCAGAAAAGCGGCGTCCGGGGATAACCTGAACGTCATCACCTGCGAAAACTGGAAGAAACCCGCGCAGATTCTCCATGACGGTGTGAAAGAAGCACTGGCTCCGGAACATCAGTCCTATCTGGCAGAGAAGGTGGGCTTTGCGGAAGCGGTGATCATGCGCTCCGGCATCGAACCGGATGAAAAGCAGCTTGCCGAGGATCCCCTGTGGGTGAATGTTTCCAATTTCTGGCAGATGCCGGTGGACGGAGACAGTCTGAAAGGCAGTATACCGGAGATCCGCTGTGTGAAACCCATGAACAACTTCGCCGGTTTTCTGGAAAGAAAGTTCTACACCTACAATGCCGCCAACGGAACGGTATCCTTTGTAGGCGCACTGCTGGGGTACAAAGACCTGGGTTCCGCCGCCTACGATAAGCGGATCATCGACATTCTGGAAGGGGTGTACGATGAAACCTCCCGTGCACTGGCGAAAAAGCATGGGATTCCGCTGGAGGAACAGGTGGCCTTTGCGGGAACCTCCCGGGCCAAGCTGCAGGACAAGGCCATCATCGACACCATCGAACGCAACGCCCGTGACCCTCTGCGGAAGCTGGGGAAGGACGACCGTCTGGTGGGTTCGGCCAATCTGGTGCTGGAGACCGGCATCCTCCCGGAGCATCTGTGCATCTCCATCGCCGCCGCCATCTATTATGTATCTCCCGGGGATCCCTCGGCGGAAGAACTGGTGCGTATGCGGACGGAAGAAGGCATTGACGCCGTGCTGACCAAGGTTTGCTCACTGGATCCCGACGGGGTCATCGGCAAGCTGGTAAAGGAAAAAATCAATCTGCTGAAAGAATGGGGCTGGATACATGAATAACGCAAGAATTGCCGTCATCGGTGCCGGGAAAACAGGCCGGGGATTTATCGGAAGACTGCTGGCAGAAGCGGGCGAACCGGTGCGGTATATTGACAAAAACGAAACGCTGGTGAAAGCCATGCAGGACGCAGGCAGCTTTACCGTACACTTTTTCGGCGGAAAGCGGGCGGATTTTGTTGTGGACAATTTTGAGATTACCACATGGGAAAACGCAGATCTCACCGGGATTGAGCTGATTCTGGTGGCAGTGGGCGGCACCAATCTGGAGGACGTGGGCAAGGCTCTGGCCGAACAACTGCCTGCCGATTCCCCGGTACGGATCATCACCTGTGAAAACGCCTCCCATCCTTCCGAAACGGTGAAAAAGGCTATGGGCAGACCGGATATGCCTGTCAGCGAAGCCACGGTGTTCAGCACCACCATTGAAGCGGAGGGACTGGATATCCGCTCAGAAAACTACCCGAAGCTCCAGTGCAGTGCCGACCAGCTGATGGGATACATTCCCCCGGTGGAAAGTATCACCCCCGTGGAAGGCTTCGGCAATTTCCTGACCAGGAAGCTGTTCACCTACAACGCTGCTTCCTGCATCATTGCCTATCTGGGCTGGCTGAAGGGGTACACCTCTTATGGGGAAGCCGCCAACGATCCGGAAATTCTGGCGAAGCTGGACCGGAACTATGCTGTCACCAACCGGGTGCTGTGCAGGGTTTTCGGGTACACCGAAGAAGATCAGGCACAGTTTGCCCTGCTGTCCCGGGATAAGTTCACCAATACGGAAATTGCCGATACCATCGAGCGCAACGCCAGAGAACCCCATCGGAAGCTGGGTGCGGAAGAACGAATCATCGGGCCTCTGAAGCTCATTGCCGCCCAGGGGGAAGACGTGTCCGTACTGGTGGAAACCGCCGCCGCCATGCTGCTGTACGACAGCGATAAAGAAACCAAATGGAAGGTTCTCCGGGCGGAAAACACCGACAGTCAGCTTCTTTCTTCCATTGCCGGACTGGCGGAAGACGACCCGCTGTCCAAAATGATCGTGGAAAAAGCGGCCGAACTGCGGAAAAATCTGTAAGAAAGAGAAGGATCTGCTATGCTGCAGCGTACACAATCCCTGAACGGCTGGTGGGACTACCGGATCGGGGAAGGAAAATGGAGCCGGAGAAAGGTTCCCTATTCGGACAGACCGGTGGGCTTTGCCGAATGCAAACTGCTTTTTGCGCCGGATCATGTACTGGCGGCGGGGGAAAGAGCATTCCTGCGGTTTGACGGAATCACGTACCGGGGCACGGTAACTCTCAACGGACAGACTCTCGGTGTGATGGGGCCGTATTCCGAATACCGGTATGAAATCACGGAACTTCTGCAGGAAGCAAACGAACTGACCGTAAAAATCGAAGACACCCCTGTGACCTTCGGCCCTGCAGAGGGGTGGGAAAACTACAGCGGCATCATCCGGGATGTGGCCATCGACTATACTCCGGCATCTTATATCACCGATGTATTCTGGCAGACGGATCTCTCCGAGGATCTGCAGGGAGCTATGGTGCAGGTGGATGTTTCGGCGGATCTGCGGGAAGAAGGACTGTGGGCAAGCATCACTCTGACCGACCGGCACGGAGAAAAAGTGAACGGTACTGTCTGGCCCATGGAAAAAGACCAGATCACCTGCCGTTTCCCTGTAGTGCATCCGGAACTGTGGTCGCCGGACAGCCCGTATCTGTATACCCTGACAACGGCACTGTACCGAGGCGAAGAATGCCTGTACACCGATACCCGTCGTGTGGGGTTCAAGAAGCTGGAAGCCGTGGGCAAGCGGTTCCATCTCAACGGCAGGCCATTGTTCATTCTGGGTGTCTGCCGCCATGACCTGTGGGGGGATTCCGGCCACATCCTGACAGAAGCCCAGATGGAAGAAGACATGCGCATGATCAAGTCCACCGGCGCCAACTATGTCCGTCTGGTGCACTATCCCCACCACAAGCGGATTCTGGATCTGGCGGATGAACTGGGGCTGCTGGTTTCCGAGGAACCGGGGCTGTGGTGGTCCAATGTGTCCGATCCGGAAATCTTCGAGGGCAGTCTGGAAGTGCTGCGCCGTACGGTGATCCGGGGACGAAGCCATGTGAGCATTGCCTGGTGGCTCAGCTTCAACGAATGCATTTTCACGCCGGAATATCTGCTGGCCGCTGCCGAAACCTGCCGGACACTGGACAAGACCCACATGGTTTCCGGTGCCAACTGCATGGACATCCCCATGACCCGGAAGTATTTCGCCGAATGCGGATTCGATTTCTACACCATGCACCCCTACGCCCCCACCCCCGACCGTATGCTGGAAAGTATCCGGGAACTGGCCGGAAGCCGGGAAGACACCGTGGAAAAGCCTCTGATGCTGACGGAATGGGGCGGGTATCCCGTATACGAAAATCCGGCGCTGATGGAAACCTTCATCCGGGAAATGATCAAGTGCTGGCAGAACCCCGACGACGCACCGGTGCTGGCGGGCGCATCCATCTGGTACTGGGCGGAAATGTTTGAGTTCACCCGTGCCGCTCCTGCCTGTTATGACGGGGTACTGTGTGAGGGCATGGTGGACCGGTTCCGGAAGCCGAAGATGGGATACTACGTGTTCCAGCGGGTGTATGTCGACCTGGACAAGGTGCCCGAACCGGCGCATTCCATGGAGATCATTCCTGCCAGTCTGCCGGATACGGTATATACGCCTGTGGATCTGACCGGATATACGGACGATGCCGCATGGGATGCCATGGAAGCAGGGGCTGTGGCGGACATTGACCGGTTCCACTTCAAGAAAAAACGCTCCCAGAAATATGGCCCTGTTCTGCTGGAAGAAGTCCGTGCCATCGGAAGTCTGCATGTGGAGCTGCTGCAGAAACCTGTAGTGGCAAACGAAACATATACTCCCTGTATTGCAGTGGGGAAAGCCTGCAGGTCACTGCTGCTCATCGGCGGAACCTCCATGCCCAAAGGCTGGCCCATCGGCGGTACCTACGGAGAAACGGCCGGGACGCTGACCATCCGATATGCCGACGGGACAGAAGAACCCCATATCCTGCGCAATGGGTATGAGGTCACCACAGCCACCGCACTGTACGGCCCTTCCCGGATCAACCCCACAGCGGCCAACGCCCAGAGAGTACTGTACTGCATTCACGATATGGACAGAGAACAGTATGTGGTGAACCTGCTGCGGATCACACCGGAAAAAGCGGATGAAATCGCCTCCGTAACACTGACGGCGGAAAACGGGTATGACCTGCTGTTGTACGGCCTGAATATCGGTTAAACTGCATAAAAAAGAAGGAAGACGCCTGTGCAATCTGCAGCATCTTCCTTTTTTGTTTCCTTTGGGTTCAGTTGTTTTCCGGCGTTTCGGCAAAGAGGGAGTCCAGATAGAACAGATCCATGCCGCCCCGGACAGCCAGCCAGGAATACCCGGCCATATAGAATTCTTCGTCTCCGCAGACCGTCAGGGTCACCGCCATATCGGATTCACAAAAAGTAATCTCATATTGGGGCGGGTAAGTTCCGGAGAATTTTTCCAGACTTTCTTCCGTTCGCACTCCCTGGATTCCATCCACATGGAGCATCATTTCGTTGAGAGCGTCAGCCTCTGTCAGAAGTACAGAAGCTCCGTCGGACAGCCGCTTCACCTCGATGGAAGTAATCCCGGGCAGCTGGGTTTCTCTGTCGATCAGATCCGGCAGATAATCGGTCAGTGTATATGCTCTGCAGCCGGTGAGCAGTACGAGAACCAGCAAAAACGGCAGCAGGCGGGAAAGGATTCGGCGCATACGTAGTCCTCCTTGAATATTCTACAAACATTATACTGTACCTGCGCGGAAATTGCAAGTATTTTTCATGAATTTTCCGGGAATTCTTATGGATTCCTGCCCAAAGGGACGAGTTTTATGGTATAATATCCATATATGATTTTTTACAGAGGTACGCTATGAAACAGAAACTTCTCGTACTGGACGGCAACAGCATCCTGAACCGGGCGTTTTACGGAATCCGGAATCTCACCACCGCCGCAGGACTGCCCACCAATGCCGTGTTCGGCTTCATGAATATCCTGCACAAGCATATGACCGCCATCGAACCGACCCACCTTGCCTGTGCCTTTGATACAAAGAAACCCACCTTCCGCCACGAATCCTACGACGGATACAAAGCCAACCGGAAAGGCATGCCGGAGGAACTGGCCCTGCAGCTGCCCTACGCCAAAGAAGCCGCCGCCGCCCTTGGGTTCACGGTGATCGAATGTCCCGGATGGGAAGCGGACGATATTCTGGGGACACTGGCCCGGATGGGGGAAGAGGCGGACATGGAAACCTGGCTGCTTACCGGAGACCGTGACTCCCTGCAGCTGATCTCCGACAGTACCCGGGTGGTGCTGATGAAGACCAAGGAAGACATCGTCTACGATCCGGCGAAGTTCATGGAAGAATACGGGATTACCCCTGTGCAGTTTATCGATGTAAAAGCCCTGATGGGAGACTCCTCCGACAACATTCCCGGGGTAGCGGGCATCGGGGAAAAAACGGCCCTGAAGCTGGTGCAGACGCTGGGGGATCTGGACAGCCTGTATGGGGACAGCACTTTCGGCGGTTCCTCGCCATCGGTGTGCAGAAAGCTGACGGAAGGAAAGGAATCCGCCTATCTGTCAAAGGATCTGGCCACCATCCGGAAGACTGCCCCGCTGGAAGTGACGCTGGAACAGCTTGCCAACACCGGTGTGCAGGCAGAAGCACTGACAAAGCTGTGCCGTACGCTGGAATTCACCGGTATGGCAAAAAAGTTCGGCGTGGAGGATGTACATAAGGCAGAGAACATTGTCAGCCTGCCGGATGCTGTGGAAGCGGATGCGGCTGCCCTGCCGGAAAAGCTGCTTGCCGTGTATGCCGGGGAGGATGGATTCTGGCTGTGTGATGGCGAGAACCTGTGGAAAGCAGCAGGAGAGGCAGAGGTTCTTCTGTCCCGTCCTTTCGTGTGTCACGATCTGAAAGCACTGCTGCGGAAAACCGGATGCATCGGCTGCGGAAAAGCCTGTGTATACGATACCATGCTGGCGGCCTATCTGCTGGATCCCGGCAAGGGCAGCTATCCGCTGGAAAAAACCGCTCCGGTGTACGGACTGAACCTGTCGGAAAACCCCACCGGCGGGGAACTGGTCTGGAACATCTGGCAGATGTATGCGGCCACAGAGCCTTTGCTGGAAGAAGCGGGCATGACAGAACTGCTTCGGGAGATTGAACTGC
>JAFQGY010000365.1 GCA_017415325.1 Clostridia bacterium | reverse complement strand
GGGTGAACTGACCGTGGAATATGCTCTGATTCCGTACACACTGCGGAATCGGTGTGATGCCGTGGACAATGCATACAGCTTTGCTGCTGCACCGTTTTTCTCAAAGTCCGATGATCTGCACACAGGTACTGTTCCCGCCATGGATTCTCTTGTATCTATGGAAGGGAAAGGCTATATTGTCAGTGCACTGAAGCCCTGCGAAACCAGAGACAGCGTAATCTGCCGTGTATTCCAACCCTATGAAAAGGATACAAAAATGGTAATTGACGCAAAAGACCGGTATGCCGAAGCATGGCTTGTGAATCTGAATGAAGATCGGATTTCCAGAATTCCGAGGAGAAACGGTAAATTCCATGTTTCCGTAGATGCGAAAAAGATCGTTACTGTGGAATTGGTTCCCGTTATAAAGTAAAATACAATCAAAAAGTTGCGGATGACAGACGGACACTTGTAATTCTGTTATCCGCTCTTTTTGTATTTTTGCACAAATGGCACTCAAATACAATGAAAAGTGTATAGAATATACAAACAAAGTTTATTCGCAAAAGAAGTATTGACACATCCCATAGGATACTGTATAATTAATTAGATAATAAACTAAAGGAGGAAATATATGAATCTGAATCTCAACGGGAAAGCACCGGAAAAAGATACGGAAGACAGACATTGCCATAAACCGACTCCTATGATGATCCTGAATGAAGTATCCCACCTGATGCTGGACCGGATCCGAAGCAACCACGATGAATTATTTGCCCAGCGATCCGTACGCTTGCTGATTATGGAACTGGCCAGAAAGGACGGCAGAACACAATTGGATCTGGTAAACGCCACCCATCTGAAAGCGCCTACCGTCAGTGTTGCCATGCAAAAACTGGAAAAGCTGGGGATTGTAACCCGGAAAACGGATGAATACGATCAGCGGGCTACAAGGGTGTTCCTGACGGAAAAAGGCCGAGAAGCTGACAATCGTACACGGAAAGCCGTGCATGATGCGGAAGAAATTGCTATGGCGCATCTGAGTGAAGAAGAACGGGATACACTGGCGAAACTGCTTTTGAAAATCCGGGAAGACCTGATAGAAGATCGGGTGCAGAATGCCAACGGAAAGGATGGAAATGATTTTGAATAAACCTGCAAAAATCAAACTGAGCCGATACCTGAAACCGTATTGGCTGTTTGCCATTGTGTCACCGCTGTTTATGGCGGGAGAGGTCATGGCAGATTTGATGCAGCCAAAGCTGATGTCGCAGATTGTGAATACAGTAGTGGAAAGCGGAGATGTGGAAACCGTACTGGCCACTATCCTGATGACCGGTCTGAAAATGCTGGGGCTTGTAACCATTGGCGGGATCATGGGGCTTCTGTGCTGCTATACAGCCAGTGTGGCGTCACAGGGGTTCGGCAGTGACCTGCGTGTGGATGCTTTCAACAAAGTGATGTCCCTCTCCCAGGAACAGACGGATGATTTCACTACCGGCTCACTGATAACCAGACTGACCAATGATATTACCTCACTGCAGGATCTGGTGCAGATGATTCTCCGGATGATGGTACGTGCTCCCATTTTCATGATCGGTGGGCTGACCATGTGCGCCGGATTGGATGTGAAGTTTGGTACTGTGGTGTTGTTTTCACTGCCGTTTCAGGTTCTTATCGTCCTGATTATGGTTTTTAAGGCATTTCCGATTTTTTCTGTTGTACAGAAAAAGCTGGATAAAGTGAACTCTGTGGTACAGGAAAGTGTAACGGGCGCCCGGGTGGTAAAGGCATATACCAGAGAAGAACACGAAATCAATCGGTTCAATGTAGCCAATATGGAATTCCGGGATACCAATATGCGGGTTCTGATGCTGATGTCCACGCTGATGCCCTGTCTTATGATCGTAATGAACCTGTCCATTCTGGTGATTATTTACATTGGCGGGCTGGAGGTGGAAGCGAAGGCCATCAATGTAGGGGATGTTATGGCGGCAGTTCAGTATGTGTCCCAGGTTCTGATGTCTGTTATGATGGTATCCATGATGTTCAATCAGTTTGCAAGAGGCCGTGCCTGTGCCGATCGTGTCAGAGAAATTCTGGAAGCGGATCCGGTAATCAAAAGCGGTACGGAAACCGAATGCAGCGAGCAGGGAACTGTACGGTTTGAAAATGTATCCTTCCAGTATCCCGGTGCCAAAGGAAAAGTGGTTCTGGACAATATCAGTTTTTCCGTGAACAAAGGTGAAACCGTAGCCATTATCGGTGCCACCGGTTCCGGGAAGACCTCTCTCGTAAATCTTATCCCCCGTTTTTATGATACCATCGGCGGAAATGTATATGTGGATGGTGTCAATGTGCGGGATTGGGATCTGCATGCACTGCGTCAGAAGATAGGATATGTTCTGCAGAAAAGCGAACTGTTCTCCGGTTCTGTAAATGAAAACATACTCTGGGGAGACGGCAATGCCAGCCAGGAAGCCATCATTTCTGCGGCTAAGGTGGCACAGGCAGATGAGTTCATTTCCAGAATGCCGGATGGGTATGAATCCTATGTGGCTGAAAAAGGCGCATCGCTTTCCGGCGGGCAGAAACAGCGTGTAGCAATTTCCAGAGCCGTGCTTCGGAATCCGGAAATCATCATCTTTGATGACAGTACATCTGCGCTGGACCTTGGGACGGAATCCAAACTGCGGCAGGCTTTGCATACAGAATTTGCGGACACGACAGTCATTATGATTGCGCAACGGATAGCCAGTGTGATGTATGCCGATAAAATTGCTGTGTTGGAAAATGGTAAAATTACCGCTTTTGCCGATCACGATACACTGATGAAGACCAGTGAAACATACCGTGATATTTACAATTCTCAGATGCAGTCGAATGGAGGTGCGAACAATGGCTGATATGCAGAAAAAACCTCCCATGCCGGAAGGAATGCCGCCTATGCCGCCGAAGGATGGGAAAGCAGGCGGGCCTCCCGGTGGAAATAAAGAGATGTCTGCGGAAGATCTGCGCCGGCTCAGTCAGAAAAACGGGGAAAATGTCAATGCACGGAGAGGTCCCGGCGGGCCAATTATCCGTGAAAAACCCAAGGATGCCAAGGCAACCGTTGTAAAGCTGATCAAATACATAGCCAAGAGCCGGTATCTGATCCTTGTGATTCTGATTACTACTTTGATTACGACCGGTCTGAACTTGCTGGGGCCGATGCTGCAGGGAAAAGCCATCGATGCCATCACAATTGACATGGATGCCGGGAAAACCAATGTGGATTTCGACTCGCTGGTAAAATATCTGGTACTGATGGCATGTGTATATATTGCCAATTCTCTGATCACCATGCTGCAGGGGATTGCATCGGCAAAGATTTCGCAGACTACAGTATTCACACTGCGTGCGGATCTGTTCCGTAAGGTCTCCTATCTGCCGATTCAGTACACCGATACCCATTCCCATGGGGATATCATGAGCCGCATGACCAATGATGTGGACAACATATCCAACAGTATCTCTCAGTCGATCTCTTCACTGATTTCCAGTGTTCTGACATTGATTGGGGCATTGGCGATGCTGATTTACTATGATTGGCGTATGGCCATTGTGTCTCTGATCACCATCCCGTTAACCCTGACCGTTTCCATGAATCTTTCCAAGTTCATGCGGAAGTATTTTGTACAGAAGCAGATTATCCTCGGGAAACTCAACGCGCAGGTAGAAGAAATGGTGACCGGCTATAAGACCGTTATGGCGTACGGGAAAGAAAAGGATGCCTGTGATGAATTTGCCAGGCTCAGTGAAGAATTTCGCAAATGCAGTATCAAGGCAAATGTTTGGGGCGGTCTGATGGGGCCGGCCAATAACATTATCAATAACATGAATTACCTGATTGTTGCAGCATGCGGAGCTTATCTGACTGTGACAGGCGTCATTTCTGTAGGGGACATTCAGGCCATTCTGCAGTATTCCCGTCAACTTTCCCAGCCGATCAATCAGATTGCGAACCAGTATGCAACCATCCTGACAGCCATTGCCGGGGCAGAACGTGTCTTTGCCATTCTGGAAACACCGGACGAAATCAACGAAGGCAAACAGGAAATGAAACTGGAAGATATCAAAGGGAATCTGGAATTCAATCACATCAATTTCTCCTACAATCCGGAAAAACAGGTTCTCTTTGATTTCAATCTGCATGTAAAACAGGGGCAGAAAATAGCACTGGTAGGTGCAACAGGATCCGGGAAGACTACCGTTGTGAATCTGCTGACGCGTTTCTATGATGTGAACTCAGGAGAGATCAAACTGGATGGAGTGAATATCAACGATATTCCCAAAAACACACTCCGTTCTGCCATTGCCATAGTCCTGCAGGATACCGTATTATTCCAGGACACCATTGAAAACAACCTGAAATACGGGAAACTGGAAGCAACACATGATGAAGTGGTGAAAGCCGCTGATATGGCGGAAGCAAGAGAATTTATCGAACGTCTGCCGGAAGCATATGGAACGGTTCTTGCAGAAGGCGGCAGCAATCTGAGCCAGGGCCAGAGACAGCTGCTTGCCATCGGCCGTGCGGTTCTGGCAGACCCCAAGATTCTGATTCTGGACGAAGCAACTTCTTCTGTAGATACCAGAACCGAGATGCATATCCAGCAGGCTATGGTGGCACTGATGAAGAACCGTACCAGCCTGATCATTGCACACCGTCTGTCGACAATACGGGATGCGGATATAATCATTGTAATGAAAGACGGTACCATCATGGAAACCGGTAATCACGAAGAACTGCTGGAAAAGAAAGGTGTATACCACGGACTGTATCAGAATCAGTTCGCAGGGTTTGAAACCTGAGCTGCAAAGAATAGTGAAACAAAAAGATGTCAGCCGTGGGAAGTTCCCGTGACTGGC
>JAFQGY010000364.1 GCA_017415325.1 Clostridia bacterium | reverse complement strand
GTCATCCCGGACAAAGGATATGTTCTGGAAAAACTGATTGTGGACGATCAGGCGGTTACGGTTACCGACGGCAAGTATACATTCACCATGCCTGCGGCGGATGTTGTCGTAACGGCGGCATTTGCGGTCTGCGATCACACCGGCAATACCAACACCGATGATGGTAACTGTCTTACCGGGCTTGTTTGCTCTGTGTGCGGCGGTGTGGCGGTTGAAGCCAGAGAAAATCACACCGGCGGCACGGCAACCTGTATTGCCAAGGCAGAATGTGAAGTCTGCGGCACGGAATACGGTTCTGTCGACGCAGATGCTCACCAGTGGGACAACGGCGAAGTAACGACCGATCCGACGTGTTCCGAAGTTGGCGTGAAGACGTACATCTGTCTGCATAACAAAGAACACACCAAGACGGAAGAGGTAGCGATTGACGCAGATGCTCATGCATGGTCTGTTGAGTATACCTTCGCTTCCGACGGCAGTTCCTGCACGGCAACCCGTGTCTGCGGCAACGATGAAGAACATAACGTAACCGTTGATGCAGTCATTACTTCTGAAGAAACTAGGGCACCCACCACGGATGCAATGGGTGAAACCACCTATACCGCTGAATTTGATGTGGATTGGGCAGAAACCCAGACCAAGACGATTGCTGATATCCCCACGCTGAATGAAGTCAAAGTTCCCGAAACGGAAGATGGCGACATTGATGTAGACAACGAAACTCCGAAGACGGGTGACGAAGTCAACATCACGGTAACGCCCAAACCCGGAAAGGAAGTGATGGAAGTCATCGTCAAGGATAAGGACGGCAACAAACTCCCCGTAACCAAGAACGAAGACGGTATGTACTCCTACGAACAGCCTGCAGGGGATGTAACCATCGAAGTAATTTTCCGTGAAGAAAGCCGCGACACTGGTTTCGACCGTGATGCATGGTACCGCGCGGTCATGCTGCTGCTGAGAAAGCAGGCACTTGAAGAAGCTGCCAAGGCAGACAAGCCGGAAGATGTAGCGCCTGAAACCGGCTGGCAGAACCCGTTCAAGGACGTAGCGGAAACCGACTGGTTCTACGAAGATGTGGAATTCGTGAACGAAACCGGACTTATGATCGGTACAAACACGACCGGAACGAAGTTCTCTCCCGAAGATACGCTGACCCGTGCGATGCTTATGACCATCCTGTGGAGACTGGAAAGTGAACCGGTTGTAAACTATTTCATGCAGTTCAATGACGTTGTGACGGACGAATGGTACACCGAAGCGGTGCGCTGGGCAGCGGCGGAAGGCATTGTCAACGGCTACGGCAACGATACATTCGGGCCGATGAACGCAGTAACCCGCGAACAGGTGATGGCAATTCTCCATCGCTATGCGGCGTACAAGGGTCTGGAAAGCGACATGATCTTCCCGATGATCCTGCAGTATAGCTACAGCCTGTGGGCGGAAAACGATATTCTCTGGGCAGACATGATTGGTCTGACGAGTGATCTTGGCGTGGACATCTTTGATATGAAGGCATCCGCCGATCGTGCGGAAATTGCGGCATATCTGCGACGGTTCTGCGAAGCTTTCATGGAAGAATAACTGCATAAGCAAAAGAGCGGATAGCGGAATGGCGCAGAAATATGTGCCAGTGGTTAAAAAAAGTTGTACAGTGGAGGAACTGCTGGAGAAAGCGGAAGATTCAGTAGCTGGATAGGAACGCAGAAAGAATCGGAACGGGAACCCCATAAAATTTTGTGTAAACGCAACTCCAATCAACCAACTCCCACAATGGCCTGCACGCCAGGCATAGTTGTCCTTTCCCCCTCGTATTTGCCGTACTCCCGGAAGTCAGCCT
>JAFQGY010000363.1 GCA_017415325.1 Clostridia bacterium | reverse complement strand
TCAGAGCAGCGGCTCTCAGCGAAGCCGAGTCGACCTTCTTCCCCACGCTCCGGAAGAACACAGCCAGCCCCACCTACACCGCCACGGAAGCGACCATGATCCCGATGACCAGCGGCGAAAAAGCAGCCCCTTCTCCCTCCGAGAACAGATCCCCGAAGGAACCGGTAAACAGCTCAATCCCCAGCACCGTCACCAGAATGGCGATCCCCAGAGAACAGAGGCTTTCCATCCGTGCGTGTCCGTAAGGATGCTCCTTGTCCGGCGGCTTTGCGGCAAAAATATACCCCAGCAGCACCAGAATGGAGGACGCCGCATCGGTAATGTTGTTCACCGCATCAGCGGTAACAGCCATACTGCCGGATAGAATCCCGCCGGCCAGCTTGGCAGCAAACAGCAGCACATTGACGCAGATTCCCACGATCCCCGCTGTCCGTCCCATCGCCAGCTTCTGCCCGGCGGTATATGTCTGCGCCGCCGCAGTACCCGTTTTTTCCATGGTCATACTACCCCTTTATTTCAGAGAACAGATCAGCTCCCCGGCATACGGCAGCTCTTCAATCCAATGGCAGAGCACATGCCATTCCGGCAGCTTATGATTCCGTCTGGCATAGTATATGTTGATCAGCGTCTCATAATTCAGTGTGCAGGTACGCATCTGGTTGAAGCTGGTGGGCAGCAGCTGGATCATATCGTCCCACGCCGCTCTGTCCTTTGTCTCCACAAACACCTGCCGTCTTTCCTCCAGCACAGCAATCACCTGATCCAGACAGGCCAGCACCGCCGGCGTCATCCGTTCGCAGGAGAAATCCTCTCTGCTGAAGGGCTTTGCATGGATCTTATGCATGGTGCTGGTGGAGTTGGCCACCGTGGCTACCTTGTAGGTGTCGTATTCCTTCCACCAGTACAGGGGTGCGGTAATGTCCACCGAGACAAAAATCTGCCGCATGAATTTCCGGTCGTCACTGCCGGAATGGATCAGGGTGGTGGCCAGCTTCATATCCGCTTCCCCGATGATAAAGTTCCCGGCTTCGTCCACGGTGCTGTCGCTTTTCCCCCAGGAGTTCATGGGGTTGCGCATCCCCCGGAAGGCGTTCTCCATATTCATAACCGAAGTTCGTTCCAGTCTGATCATATTTATATCCTCATTTCACAGGTATATCCGGAATAAAGGAAAACAGCACACCAGAACCGGCATGCTGCATCGTTTCCTTCCATTATTATAACACAGGAATCCTCCTCCGTCAAGCATATTCCTCATGCCCGCCCGATCTATTCCTGCGTTACCGTCCCATCCCCGGCCAGATCAATGGCATCCCCCAGATAGGTGGGTTCCGCACCGATCCACACCGACAGCACATCCTTCGCCCGGGCTACAACCTCCCGGATATCCCGCATGAACTGCCCGGCATATCCCCGCAGATCCGCCGGTACCCCCACAGCCTCCATCCCCAGAGACTCCGCAATGTACAGTGCCCGGTACAGGTGATACTTCTGTGTCACAATCACAAGTGAATCCGCACCGAATACTTCCTTTGCCCGTACCAGGGACTCATAGGTGGAAAACCCGGCATGATCCAGAAACACATCCGCCGCAGCCACACCATCCTCCAGCGCCAGCCCCAGCATGCATCCCACTTCATCGTATTCCGACCGTCCGTGATCCCCGCTCATCAGCAGCTTCGGTGCCGCTCCGCCATGGTACAGATCCAGCCCCGTCCGCACCCGGTCATACAGCATATCCGAAGGCGATCCGTCCGGCCGCACCCCGGCTCCCAGCACCAGTACACAGTCCCAATTCTCCACCGGAACCGCTTCCGGGGCAACAATCCGCTCCTCCGTGGTCTTCACCACATACAGACTTGCCCCCAGAGCTGCCAGCCCCCCCAGAATCCCCAGGATCAAAATCCCCGTCAGTATCCGTCTGCACCATTTCTTCATACACTATCAGAGTTCCTATCTGCACATTCCGTTGTCATCCGGATTCACGGTGCTGTCCCGCTTTT
>JAFQGY010000362.1 GCA_017415325.1 Clostridia bacterium | reverse complement strand
TCATGATCAACCTTGCTACATACATCGGCAGCAGTCAGGCGGGTTTTTTTGGGGCAGTGATCGCAACGCTGGCGGTTGTACTGCCGTCCTTCATGATTATTCTTCTGGTGACGGCTCTGCTGAAAACGGCTTTGAAGAACCGATATGTGCAGGCAATTCTGCGGGGACTGAAGCCCTGTGTGATCGGGATTGTGCTTGCGACCGGGATTTACATGGTATTCGGAAACTGCTTCGGGGCGGTTGCCGAGCTGAGTATCCATGTGCAGTCCGTCATCATAACGGCGGTTCTGGCTGCCGCGATGATCGGGTACAGGCATATCGCAAAGAAGAAACTGTCGCCGATTCTGCTGATTGTATTGTCTGCGGCAGTTGGGATTGCGGTTTATGGGGTATGACGGGATGTACTTTCTTGTTGCCTTGATGTATTGATAACAATCTTTTATTACAGAAGTACGAAATAGTTCGATAAATTAGAATTTGTAGAGGCGAAACTGATGATACCTATTTCTGATATTCTTATCCGCTCAATGAGTGGATATCTATTTATGATTCCTGTTTTGGTGCTATATTTCTTGTGGCTCAAAAAATCGGGTAAAGTACAAAGTCTTCTTCATACCGTTGCGGTGTTTGTTTTTGGATATTATCTGTTCGGTCTACTGACTGTGACAGGCATTGGCTTCACCAGCACAATGAACTTTCATCCGAACATTTCTTGGACACCTTTTATCGGCATGATAACAGGGCCGATTGATACCATTCTGAATGTTATTCTGTTCGTTCCGCTGGGATTTTTCTTACCACTGTTGTACAAGAAATACCATAACATCAAGGCAATTGCATTGACTGGTTTACTTCTTTCTCTGGCTGTTGAATTTGTCCAGATGTTTGACTGGGGTTCCTCGGATATCAATGACCTGATGACAAACACAGCTGGAGCCTGCGTTGGATTTTTGATTTATTTTCTGCTGTCAAAAATCCTACCCGCCAATCTGAAAAAGCAATTCCAATCCAGAAAGGTGAATGCCATGGTTGAAGTATTTTTCTTTGCCATCTGTACATTTGTCATCATGGTTACTGCTCAAACTTGGTTCGTTCATAGCGTTCTGAATATTCCGTAAATTCCGATTTATCGCTCAGCTACATAACAATGTATAAACCACCCACAACAGAGGCACACAATGACACAAACCGTAACCACATGGGACAAGCTCCTGCAGATCAAAACCACCGGACGGGACGATTCCCACGCCGACCGGTTCCATCACCCATACGAACCCACGCCGTACAGCGTTCTGGAACGGCTGGCGAACAAAGGCTTCATCGGCAAGCGGGATGTGGTTCTGGATTACGGCTGCGGGAAGGGACGTGTCGATTTTTTCCTCTCCTACCAGACGAAAGCCCGAACTGTCGGCATCGAATATGACGAGCGGATTTATCAGAGCGCGGTGAACAATCAGAGGACCGCCGTCTCCCGCTCAAGGACGGAATTTGTCCATGCGAACGCGGAAACCTATGCCGTGCCGCCGGAGGTGAACCGGTGCTATTTTTTCAATCCGTTTTCCGTGGAGATTCTTCAGAAAGTGATGGCGAGGATCATGGAATCCTGGTACGAAAATCCCCGGGAGATTCTGCTGTTTTTCTATTACCCGGCGGACGCGTATATCTCCTATCTCATGTCCGTGGACGAGCTGGAGTTTTATGACGAGATCGACTGCGGGGATTTGTTTGCCGGGAATGACCCGCTGGAACGAATTGCGGTATTCCGGTTGGCTTAACATCTTATCTGTCCCACAGTTTTCAGGTACGATACGGGACACATTCCCATTTGCTCAAAATCAGTTTTCTGGAAACAGCACAAGAGGTCAAATCTCTCTCTGAATTTCCATTTCGTTGGTCGGCTCGTCGAAGGGGTGGGTATGCCGGCACCATTGACACCGACAAACCCGATTTTATCTTAATCGTATACATTAAAGATATGTTTTCAAACGGAGATTCGCCGGAAAACGATTTACTGATATCCGCTCTGTTCAGCAGCATTGGCAACTTCACTCCTTGTATATGAATCCGTTCTGATTTCCATTTGCACAAGTATCCCACAAGTGCTGCCGCCAGTCACCTAAAAATTCCGTACGATATTCCTTGACGGATACGTGGTGATGATATATAATAACTGTGGCAAGAGTTCGATCAATTTGAATTTGAGGTGACAGTATGGCGAAAGGTTCGAGCAATCACATTACCAGCTGCACGATTTCCTGGCAAAACACAGGAGATACAGTAAGGGTTGTAACAAAAGTGCTTCAAACTGAAATTCAGGTCAGATTTTATGATGGTGATAAATTGATCAGCGGCAGAATATGGCCTATGTCCGAACAGCAGAAACAAGAGCTGTACAGCATTTTATATGCTTGCCTTGAAGATTGGGATTGTGACGATTACACAGTTGATGCGTCCGATAGTAATCACTGGCAGTTCAAGATATGTACGCAGGGGAGTTGTCTCAGAACAGTTTGCGGCACAACCGTTCCACCGCCGCATGGCGCAGAGATCAAGAAGATACTCACCGGGATTATCGGCGAAGACAATTGCTATTTCTTTTAACCGAAGAAGTATTGTTTTACGCAAAGAACACAACGAATCCCCAGGAGCGTTTACATACCCTTGAAGTATTATATATAGTATTTTGAAAAACTAACATAGGACGGTTTATGAAAAATACAAAAACACCATGGAATCACAATTATGCCTATCATCATTGGATTTCCCAAAAAGTCGGAAAGCGCAGCCGTATTCTTGATGTTGGATGCGGCGATGGGACCCTCGCTCTGTATCTGAGAACGCCTGACAACAATATTCTGGGCATTGACGTATCTGATTCTTCCATCCAAAAAGCCAACAGTATGAATCCATACGATAATGTTGCATTCATTCCAACCTCTTTTGAAGATTATCCGGCAAACGGCACAAAATTTGATGCAGTCATTTTTGCAGCATCCATTCATCATATGGATATGACAGAAGCGATTGATAAGGCAAAAAAACTGCTGGAAAAGAACGGTGTGTTGATTGTTGTAGGATTGTCCAGACCATCCGGTTTGCTGGACTGGGTTATAGAAACAGCAAGAATCATTCCCAGTAAAATCATTTCCTGTATTCATAAAAATACTACATCAGAAGAACTGAATATTGATGTATCGTATGATTTCCCCGGGATGGACGAAGTTCGTCGGATCTGCAGAGAACAATTATGCGGACACAAACTCCGATATGGTCTTCATTACCGGTATTTGCTGACATGGGAAAATACCTGAATGAAAATAACACGTTTCCCAATTTGCAGTTTCGCACATCCCTGTCAATAGTATCAACGGAAAAGATGCTCCTGCCGTATTGCATCCGGTGGGAATGCATGGTATACTATATCCGGATATCATTTTTACAAAAGACTTATATCAGGCAGCAGGAGGAAGCATTATGGAATCTATTGTTAGCCCCGTATATTTCTGCCAGAGCTACACCACTCCGAACGGAGAACTTGTAACCTGGAAGTATCGTCCCGACACCGCCTACCGGGGTGTTTCCATCCGGAATGCAGCCGGGGTGGAGCTGGCATTTGCGGCATATCCGGAAAACAAATGGCATGTCACAGACAAAACCCTGACAGAAGTGATTCTTGTTTCTGTAGGGGAAACCGGGGATACAGCAGGTGCAGAAACAGTATCACTGCCCGGCATACTTCCCCTTCAGCCGGAAGACATACTGCCTGTCCGTCCACGGATCCGGATTGTCCCGGATGAAAACGGCGCATATTTCTCCAAAGGCGGCAGAAAATATACAGTCAACGGCTTCAATTTCATCGGACTCAGCGGCGGGGATCACTCCACCTTCGAGCCCTTTGAATACGATCCTTACACTGCCGAAACCATGCTGCACCAGATGCAGAAGAAAGGTTACAACACGGTTCGCGTCTTCATTATGGGCGGCAGACAGGCACAGACCCCCGGCATTTCCTGCAGCCCAGAACACAATGCGCGTACTTTTGACAAGACCTATATGGGGAACGTAATCCATTTTCTGCGCCTGTGCCGGAAGTATGATTTCGCTCTGCTTCCCAACTTCGGAGACAACGAAATTCCGAATAACCGGTTCTACCAGACCCTCTCCGGCGGCTGTGACCGTACCCAGGTATTGTTCCATAAAGGTGCTGTGGAAGCCAAAGCCATCATGGTGGAAGAATTCCTGCACGAAATCCGTGACGCAGATCCGGCGCTGCTCCATTCCCTGCTTGCCATTCAGCTGCAGAACGAGTTCCATTTCCGTGAAACCATCCCGCCTTTCAGCCAGACCGAGGGCATTTATCGCCTGTATGACGGTACCGAATACGATATGGCAAAGGATGCAGACCGCCGTGCGCTGGCCGATCATGCCGCCATGCTGTACTTCACAAAGCTCCGGGAAACGGTGAAATCTGTATCTCCCGAACTCCTGCTGTGTGAAGGTACATTCAATATGTGCGCAGTTGGCAAATCAATGGAAACAGCCTACGGTTTGCGATCCGGGCTGGAGGACTACCGCGTACCTCTATCCGGACTGGAATACCTGCAGATGCCGCTTGATTTTGTGGATATCCATGTGTACTGTGAAGACACAGACGATGCGGCAATGAAATTCGATGAAAACTTCCGGAATATGCTGCTGGACACCGAAGAAGCACAGTTGCTCATGCAGAAAAAGCCGGTGATCATGGGAGAATTCAGCTCCTTCAAGCCCAACCGCCGTACCGGTGATTTTGCCATGGGGGAAAAGAATATCATCACCCTCCGTGACAAGGCCATGGAAAACGGTTTTGCAGGATTCCTGCTCTGGACCATCGACAGCTTCTGGCAGCCGGAAATCTGGCATATGATGGAGGACGGCGGTGGTCTGGCAGATCGGCTGTCCCTGCTGCACCCGGATCGGACTCTGTAATCACTGTTCCTCTTCTGCTCTCCATTTCCGGCACTGTTCCATTCTGGCGCCGGCCGGTGTGTCCCCATGCTCCGGATCACAGGAATACTGGCGAAGCAGTTCGCAGGGCATATCCCCACACTGGCCGCAATGGGGAATTCCCTTCTGCTGACAGCATACCGCTACCGGACATTCACCATGGAACGGATGCCCGTTTGTTTCGATACAGCCGCCGCAGCCGCAGGATTCTTTGTATGTGCATCCGGTACAGTGCAGGCCGCAGCGGGAATCGGCTATGCGTTTTTTCTCCCGTCTGCAGTACACCACGATTTCCGGGTCTGTTCCGTTTTCGCCGTATTCACAGACCAGCAGATAGTTTTCGTCCGCCGTCAGACCGTAGCATCTGTCACTGTTCTTTTTGGACAGCTGACTGGCCAGATAGATTCTGTCATCGTCCCAGAACCGGATCTGCTGCCCGCCGGGAAGGGTGTACCGGAGATTGATGTATGCCCCGTGGAGGGCGTTAAGATCGGTTACTTCGTCCATGTCTTCAATCCCCAGTGCATTGAATTCCGCTGCCAGTTCCTTTTTCAGACGACATGGCGCCGCAAAAGCATTCCCGCAGTTTGCACATCCCTTCTGCGTACAGCAAACCGCAATCATACAGGTGCCGCCGAAGGGTTTTCCTCCTGTTTCCCGGCATCCTCCGCACTGCTCCTTCATCCAGCATTCCCCGCAGTCCAGTCCGCATATCGTTTTCATCCTGTTTCCTCCTGCTGTATCATTGCATCGAAAATTTGTTCTTCACTTAGTATACTGCACAATTGTTTTTCTGTCAATATCTTTTTTGCATTCCAACAAAAAAACGCTGCAGAACCACACAGGCTCTACAGCAGTTTTTCATTGTTCTATTCACTCAGTTCTGCCAGAATTTCTTCCGCATTGGTGTCCGGCTTGACCCTGGGCATGATTTTTTGGATCTTCCCTTCTTCGTCAATGACAAAGGTTGTCCGGACCACACCCATGCTGACCTTGCCGTACTGCTTCTTTTCCTGCCAGACGCCGTATGCCTCAATGGCCGTGCGTTCCGGGTCGGACAGCAGAACAAACGGAAGACTGTACTTTTCCGCAAACTTCACATGGGATGCCACACTATCCTTGCTGACCCCGATAACCTGAATATTCTTTTCCAGAAATGCCTGATACAGACCGGCAAATGCGCAGGCCTGACGGGTGCATCCGGGTGTATTGTCACGGGGATAAAAATACAGAACTACTTTTTTCCCCAGATAGTCTGACAGGGAAACACTGTTCCCTTTTGTATCCTGCAGAGTGAAATCAGGTGCTTTCTGACCGGCTTCCAGCATGCTATTCTACCTCTTTTCCTTGGATTTTCTGAAAATTTCTTGCGTTACTTCATTTTCTGTGATATACTTTACAAAAATGATTTGCCGTTGGGTTTTCCGGCGGTATTTCAGCTATATAGGAGTGTGAAAAATGGAATCCTGTCCTTTCACATCAATTTATCAGAACTATTTTCCCTTCTGGGATCATCTCAGCGACAGCGACCGGGCCACCCTGTGCCGCAGTTCCGTATCCGTTCAGTATCCGAAAGGGACAACCATTCATGACGGCAGTATCTGTACCGGCGTAATCATTCCCACAAGCGGCTGTCTGCGGATCTATATGCTTTCTGAGGAAGGAAAGGAGATTACCCTGTATCGGCTCTACCCCGGTGACATCTGCATTCTTTCGGCTTCCTGTGTGCTGCACAGTATCACGTTTGATGTGATTGTGGATGCGGAGGAAGACAGTACCTGCTGTGTTGTAGGCGGATGCGCCTTTGCGGATATTTCCGAGCGGGTGCCGGAAGTGAAAATATTTGCACTGGAAACCGCTGTTGCCCGTTTTTCTGATGTGATGTGGATCATGCAGCAGATTCTGTTCATGAGCATGGACAAGCGGCTGGCCATTTTCCTGCTGGATGAAGCAGCCAAGACGGGATCTGATACCGTCAAACTGACACACGAGCAGATTGCCCGTTATATGGGTTCCGCCCGTGAAGTCGTTACACGTATGCTGAAATATTTTTCTTCGGAGAAGATTGTGGAAGTGACCCGGAAAGGTGTAATTCTGCTGGATAAAACCAGACTCCGCCGCCTTGCCGTATGATCACCGTTCCCGGTTTTACTTCACCATGGCCAGGATCTGTGCCTTGGGCTTCAAACCTACAGACTGGTTCACCACTTTCCCGTCCTTCATCACCACCAGCATGGGGATACTCATGACACGGAAGGCCTGTGCCAGTTCGGCTTCTTCGTCTACATTGATCTTGGCTACAACCAGATCCGGGTTTTCTTCTGCGATTTCATCCAGGATGGGGCCGACCATACGGCAGGGACCACACCAGGGAGCCCAGAAGTCCAGAAGAACCGTTTTCCCGGAATTGATAACTTCTTCAAAAGAATTGGCATTGAGATGGAGTACAGACATATTCTATTTCCTTTCTTGATTTCCTGTTGTGTGTTTTTCTTTGTGTCTATAGTATACCAGATGCTCCGACCGCTTTCTGTGATTTTGTCACCGAAACAGTCTTTTTCTTTTCCATGAAAGGAAAGACGGCTTCCGCATGGTGTCAGAAACCGTCTGATGTTCATCTTTACAGTACCAGAGAAGGAGCGGCGTATACACGGGTTCCCAGTTCCTGATCCAGCATGTACAGGCTCTTGGGATCCGAGCCGAACATTTCCAGCTTGGTGATCAGATCATTGGCATTCTTTTCTTCTTCGCCCTGTTCCTTCACAAACCAGTCGAGGAACTGCATGGTACGGAAGTCCTTCACTTCATACGCAGCGGCATAGATGTCATTGATAAGAGAAGTCACATACAGTTCATGCTTCAGGCTGGCCTGCAGTGCGTCCATATCGGCTTCAATCTTCACATCGGGCTTGGCGATGGCGTCCAGCGTGATCTTCTGGCTGTTGTTCTGCAGATAAGTGAAGAACAGCATGGCGTGATCCCGTTCTTCCTGTGCCTGTACCATGTACCAGTTGGCAAAACCGTCCAGGCCGCGTTCATCAAAATAATTGGAAATTTCCAGATACAGATACGCAGAATAGAATTCCTTGTTGATCTGTGCATTGAGCAGTTCATGTACTTTTGCGTTCATTATATACCTCCTGAGATGTATCCGGGTACATCACGTTTTATTGCAGTATACCAGTTTTTTTCGGTTTTGTCAATGGTTTTTATGCAATTGATTGACAGATCTTTTTCTTTATGGTATACTGAGACTGACATTGGGACTTCTGTTTACGGTATTATATCACGCAGACAGATACGCACCTGTGACTTTGTCTCCAAAACCGGACAGATTCACCCAAAACCATTTTTCAACAGGAAGGTATCCTATGCAGGAACATATCGCCTTATTCAAAAAAAATTTTCCCTTCTGTGTGCGTGAAGAATCCGTTGTACGGGAACTTATCACCCAGAATCAAATAATAGAAAAACGGGACCGCAGCGGCGTTCTGATGGGGGCGGCTGTGGTGGAGGAGAACAATATTCTGATGCTCTGTGTGGATCGGGAATACCGGAACTGCGGCATTGGCAGTACCCTTCTGGAACAGGCAGAAATGTATGTACGTAAGAATGGGTACGATACCATTACAGCAGGCGCCGGAAAGCATTATCTGATGCCCGGAATCCCGTCCGACAGGCCTGTTGTGGCAGAATCCCTGCAACCGGATGCGGTATATGAAGGGCTGGATCCATACGGTGTGCAGTTTTTCCGGAAACACGGATATACGCACAGCTGGGACTGCAACTGTTTTGACATGCGCATGGATCTGCAGGATTTCTCCGCTGTTCCTTTCGCCACAGAAGGAGTAACCTATCGTATGGCGGAACCGAAGGATCTGGAAGGCGCCGCTGCCTGTACGGATGATGCCGAGGAAGGTTTTACAAAGTATTACCGCAATCCGGAACTGTATACCGGATCCGGGAAAAAACGGGTTCTGGTGGCCGAATCCGACGGAATAATTGTGGGAACACTGATTGTCAGTCTGGAAGCGGAAGGCGCCGGACTGGGCAGTGTTGGCTGTACGGCTGTCCGGCAGGCATATCAGGGACGTCGGATCGCTTCCAATATGGTAATTCTGGGTACCGGAATGCTGCGGGATGCGGGGATGCGGCAGGCGTTCCTGGGATACACCTATACGGGTCTGGATAAACTGTATGGTTTTGCGGGATACCGGATTTGTGTGTACTACTTTATGGCATCCAAAAAACTGTAAGAATCAAAGAGCATGTTCTTCTAAGATACCCTTCAGAGCGGCAATAGAACTGCTGTGACTGCGTGCGATACGGGTATGGGCTTTGGCATCGCTGAGGACACAGCGGATCATTTTGTGGGAAACGGTTGACGTAAAGAATATGATCAGATCCGGGGAACAGATATCCTTCAGGATTTTCGTCATTTTCGGATATATCTTTGCTTTTCACCGGTACTGTCCGCACAGTTCCTTATACTGTCTGGTCATACATTCGTTTCCGCCTACGATCACTACGCTCATGGGGGTATCTCCTTTTCTCTTGAGTTAGCATACGCTAACCGTTTTGATTTATAAAACCACAGTGCAGATCTGTGGTTTACACGATTGTTAGCAAATGCTAACTCATGTGTTATAGTATACAGAAAAGATAGGAATTTGTCAAGAGGGGATTCCCAAAAGATACCGGCAAGCCGGAATTTTGTCATATAGCTGCATTATCGGGGAACGATTTTGTAAATATCTGACAAAGAAAAAGCGCACAGGTAATCCATCCGGCTGCAGAACATTAAAGTCCGCTCCCATCATAATTCAGGCAATGCCGGGCATCCCGGTACATCAATGTGGTATATGTCATATCCGATGTGTGGATATACGCAAGCCGGAGTATGGCCAGTACAAAAATCAAATCCTTTGCATACAGCAGACAATACTCCTTTTTATACCCGTCTTTCTGGATTTTTTCGTTTTCATCAAGCAGTCTGATATGCCGGAGCTGTACAGCAGCTTCCTGAACGGCATCTGTTGTCAATCCTGTCACTTCCGAAAGCTCTTCGGGGGTGAAGAAACCTCCGCCTTCGCCTTTCGTAATCAGATTCTCATAAAGGACTCTCAAAACCTTTCTGGCATTTCTGTTGCCAAGAACCGAAAGCATTTCTCCTGCTTTGTCCAGATCAAACAGCAATACAGATTCCAAAGAACCGTAACTGCGATCAATAAATGCCGATGCATCGGAAAGGAACACAGTACCATGTTCAGGACTCCCTTCGTCAATCATATAGGCGCATTGGGGAACGGGAAAGTCAAAATCTTCTCTCATTTTTGCAATGCGTTTCTGCAGGGATTCTTCTGATTCAGGCCCCTTCACTCCATAAAATGCACGCTGTGCTTTCAGATATAAAGTAAAGACAGCATCATAGCAAAGTTCCGGTAGTTCGGTGAAACAGATCTGTTCCGGTTCATCCGGAGTTTCGGCAAACAGTGTGTTTATATCAACACCAAGGGTCTTTGCCAGATCAGGCAGGACAGATATATCGGGATTGGATACTGCATTCTCCCATTTGGAAACAGCCTGTCCCGTAACACCAAGCCGCTCCGCCAGCTGTTCCTGCGTATACCCGCAGAGTTTACGGTAATAAGCGATGTTTTGATGGATATGCATATTGCTGCCTCCTCTGTTTGTTGTTTATATTATATCACACTACACAGCAACCGTAAAGAAAGCGTCTTGATACCACCAAGCAGAACTACATCTGCGAAGCCGAACTGGAGGAAACCCTGGGTTACGAAAAAAGCGGACATGCGTCGGAAAATACCGAATCCGGCAAGAGCAAAAACTACCGCAACGGTTACTCGAAAAAGACCGTAAAAACAC
>JAFQGY010000361.1 GCA_017415325.1 Clostridia bacterium | reverse complement strand
TGGTAGAATAAAGAAAACTACCATATGGAGGAATTTTTTATGGGCTCCAAGTCAATAGTTGGGGGAAAGAAAATCCAATAAAGAAAGCGAAAAGAGAGAATTGCAGAATCTGTTCATACTTCGGGGGTCTGAACGACAGGGATTGCTGTGCTGCGATTCTCAGGGTATAGACAACGGTAAACCAATACCTTCGAACTGCGTCTTTCAGAAATAACCACTTCCAGACCTCTTTCCAGAATATCCATACCGCTTACAGTGGTCGTATCCCCTGTATCCAGATCCTCTATCTCATACATACAGTCTGCACAGATCCCACCCAGAGAAAATTCCGCCTTAGTGCATGATGAGTTCATCCGCCGGAATGCCATGATAACCCCTTCACCCTTTTCAGGATTATCATACTGCCATGCCGCCCAACCGCTGCTGGAATATCCGCTGTTTTCCAACGGATAGAAATCACAGTCCAGATACGGACGGATCCGCAGGTACTCGTCACTGATCTTTTTTGCCCATATCAGATCTTCTCCTTCCAGAGTCATGGTGTCGTAGCACTGGTAAGCACCAACCCACGCCTGGGAATATGTACTGCGTGCGGCATAGGTATCGTTCTTCTGCTTGGTAACACCGCCGGTATATGGCAGGAACCGCTGGATACCAAACTGCTGCATCTGTATGATGTCCGGGTTGGCATTGACATAACAATAGTAATCCGTACGCCAGATGGGTACGCTGCGTTTCATGGTTTCAAAGTCGATTCTTCTGCCGCCGCCGGCACAGTTGTCGATCACCATGGACGGATATCTCTCCAGAATTCTGTCCCAGAACGTATACAGACCGTTGATATAGGCAATTTCTGTGATCCCTTTCCGGTTTTCCGGATCGTTTGCCTGCCAGAAGGGAAGGGGAGAAATGTTGAAATCCTGCCGGTAGCATTGTACATCCAGAGTATCAAACTGCCGGAACAGTACATCGCAGATTCCATCCAGTGCTTCCGGATCTCCCAGATTCAGCAGCAGATTGCTGTTCCCAGGCAGAGTCAGGAACCATTCCGGATGGGATTCTGCCAGCACCGTTCCTTTTACCGCCCGTTCCGGTTCAAACCATACCAGCATCTTCATACCGGCTTTCTTTGTTTCTGACGCAACATCCTGCAGAGCATTGGGATGCACATGACGGTTGACATACCAGTTTCCTGTGAAATTGCCCCAGTTTCCGGTAAACGGATCCGGACAGGGCTTTTCAGAATCCCCGTACCATCCGGCATCGATCCAGAGATACTCAAAACGGATATCGTTCTGAGACAGGGTCTGCAGCCGTTTCAGCATACTTTCCGTAGGAACACCGCCGAAAGCTTCAAATGCCAGCGGAGCGTATGCAGGACGATCCCCTTTGCCGATGGGAGAAAGGGACTTCATCAGTCTGCGGAACCGGTTATATGCATTGGCAGCACCGTCGGAATACGATAGAACCAGTGCAGAAGTAGTGCGGTATTTTTCGCCGGGATGCAGAACAAAAGCGGCATTTTCCACCCCGGATGTGATACGGATATTATCTGTATTACGGGTGAACGAAGCTTTCCATTGTCCCGTCCAGCCGATGGCAAACAAAACACCTTCCTCCCCACGGGAGGCTTCAAAGAATGGCAGAATCCCCACAGAGGAGCGTCCGCCGACGGGAGTGTAGGTTTGTGTCTGTCCTGCCAGAATATACTGCTCGCGGATTTTCAGTTCTTCTGCCGCCGATTCCTCTCGGACATAGTCCACCATACCGGTTGTAACTACGATTTTTGCATACTCATGGGGCGGAAACAGGGATGGATGCTTGGGCGGGTCTGCAGGAATCGGAACAGATATATCACAGTCATACAGATTTTCAATGATACCGGTGTCGGCACTGCCCTGATTGGAAAAATACAGACACCATTCCACAGCATCAAAGGCAGGATACTGTTTTTCCTGCAGTTCGACTGTCAGACCGTCCGGCAGTGAGTAAATATATCCTGTATCTGTCCTGGTCTGAACGGGGGAAAGATCATGAAAGGGTTTGCCATTATACAAAAAGGAAAAATGTGGTGTTATCATACAGTTTACCTCAAATCCATTTGGACTTACGAAAATACAAGCATACTCAGTGCAGCGAGCGCCACACACAATGCTGCCAGTTTCCGTTTTGTCAGTTTTTCACGGAAGAGAATCAGTGCAGTCAGTACAGACAGTACGGTAGTCCCCCCATTTACAATAGGGAAGAAGAGCACAGAAGGCAGGATACCGGACAGATGCAGATTGATCACGTTGTTCAGTGTCAGGCAGATACTGCAAAGCCCGAAAATCAGCCATTGTTTTCTGTTCAGCTGAAAAGGCTTTGTTTTCTCATGCGGCTTGCGGGAAAGAACAGCACACAGCAGTGCCGCAGTCAGAAATGCAACCAGCAGAAACGATGTTTTCTGTTCCCGCCACGGGGAAGTTTGATGGATTTTCTGCAGGATTCCTACAGAACCGATAAACAGGAACGCACCGATACAGTATGCCAGCCAGACATGAGAGGTTTTGCCCTCGCCCTTCCCGGCGGCCAGATACCCGGCGAAAATCATCACCAGTGTACCGGCAATTTTCCAGACAGAGATGGTTTCCTGCCAGAACAGAGCGCCGGAAAAGGCCGGGATCACCATGGAAGCGGTGACCAGCAGAATAGTCAGAGACATAGGCCCGTTTTCCAGTGCTTTCAGCTTACAGACTGCCCCCAGCGCCGTGACACAGCCGAATACCATTCCCAGCAGGACAGTATACAGAGAGAATCCGCCGCCGGAGAGGAGTACATATCCTGCCAGAAGTACGCTGACACCCAGATCCACCCACATATTGATCCGGAAAGCATCCCGTCTGTCGTGCAGTACCGTTTTACCCAGATGATTGTACAGCGAAGAATAGGTTACATTTGCTGTTACAGACAACAGCAGAAGAAGATAGTGCAGCATCAGTTCAGTTCTTTGATCTTTGCCACCGCATCATCAATGACTTGAGCGGCTGCTTTTTCCACACTGGCGGTAACAGAGGCGAAATCGGTGTTCTTCTTTTCTACAACACTCTGATACTTACTGCGGATGGTTTCAAACCACTGTACATCGCCAATATCCAGAACCCGTGTATCCTTGATCAGGTTCATCATAGCAATGGATTCTTCATCCCGCAGGATCTTGTGGGAAACAAAGTTGTCATAATAGGCCGGGAAAACATTTTTATAGGATTCGCAGGCCAGTGCCTCCATAATGATGCTGACATATTCCGGATCGGAAATCGTAGCGGGCACCACATGCAGCCAGCCGTCGATGACACGGCTTCTGTAATCTTCCTGTGCCGCATCATATTTCGGCAGCGGCAGGATCCCCATATCGTCTTCCATATCTCTTGTGATGGGCATACGTCCCAGGGTACTCATGCAGAACAGAGCTTCCCGCTGGGTGAAATACTGTACAGTTTCCGTACGTTTTGCAGCAGATTCAAGGTACACAAGATTCTCATTCAGAAGCTGTACCACATATTCCATGGAAGAAATCCAGCGTTCGTTGCCGGGAATGTTGAAATATGGGATATCGTCTGCACCTTTTGCCACGCTGAGCGTATCTGCGCTGATCCAGAAAGACGGGAAGAAAAAGTCGATATTGGTCATGATACCGAACTGGTCGCCCTTCTTATAACTGCCGTCTCCGTCCAGATCCAGCAGAGCTGCAGATGCATACTGGTGAAACAGATCAAAGGTCCACTGTCCGTCCTGTACGATGGAATAGGGGATCTCCAGCTGCAGATCTGTCATCATATCCTTGTTGAACATCAGCAAAATTGCCGATTCGAACATCTGCAGACATTCGTCACTGTAGGCGAAGAACAGCTTGCCGTCAATGGTCATACTATCGTTGATATCTTTGGAATACCAGGGCTTTTCCAGATCCAGATATGTCCGCCGGTCTATATTGGTGAGATACCCGTCCACAGCCGCTGCAAAAGCATTCCGGTTGATGCACATGACCATTTCCAGCGCATTGTCTCCGGCGATGTTCATTTCTTTCAGCTGCTTAAAATTGTTGTCGTAGGAATCTTCCGAAGCAGTAAAGACCATGTTGAACCGTTCTTCGATACTACGGTTCCGGTTGTACAGCGCATCGTTGACGATTTCTCCGTTCAGTTCTGCGGGATCAAAGATGGTTGTGTAGGAACTGGGATCATACGTAACACTGCGGACTCTGTACTCCTGACCGCCGAAATCCTTCTCCGGCAGATCATCATGAATTTCCGTTTCTGACGGTTCTGTTTCTGCGGCTACAGCACCGGAGGATGTTTCGTTTGCTGTTGTTTCAGCATCACCCGAGGAACAACTTCCAAGCGAGGTGATCATCAGCAGCATTGCCAGAATGAATGTTGTCTTTTTCATGTTTACTCCCTTCCAAGAGTGCAACCGGTTGCACTTTGTTGTGGGTTTAGTATATCATACGCGAAATTTCTTGTCAATATTTTATTACTGTCATATTTACTGAAAAATAGAATGTGGATTTGACAGAAAGCACAAAATAAAGAACCGCACTTGATTTTGAATCGCCGTGATGATACAATAACAGTAAGTTATGCACTGTATTGAGGTACCTATGGAAAAAAAGATCACAATATACACTCTGGCTGAAGAATTACAGATGACTCCTTCTGCGGTAAGCCGTGCGTTCAATCCCAATACAAAGCTGGATCCTGAGAAAAGAAAGCGTATTCTGGAAGCGGCAGACCGGTATGGATTTCGTCCCAACCGTATGGCTTCCCGTCTGTCCATGGATACTGTGCGGATCGGTATCCTGATTTACGGCGGTTTTTTCCCGTTTTACCAGAAGATAGAAGAAGGCATAAAAGCAGCACATGCACGGCTGGCAGATTACAAAATTGAATGCGATAAGCG
>JAFQGY010000360.1 GCA_017415325.1 Clostridia bacterium | reverse complement strand
GGTAGGGGAGGGAGGACGGAGCGGCGTTTGAGCACCGATTTCCTCCCTCCCCTATCCTCTGAGTCCCGTCCGGAAGGACACCCCCTCGAACGTCTTCGAGTATACCAACCCGCTGTAAGCAGAAACAAAAGCCATCTTCCCCCTTTCTATGACCATAGAATCCCTCCCCCGCTGTCAAGCGAAAGAAAATCCAAATCAAAGAAAACATCGCACCCTCCCCACCCCTGTACGCAAAAAGAAAAACAAAAAAGAAAAAGCCCCGCCCTCCCCCATGCATTCTCGCACAGGGGAGACCAGAGCAACGACTCTCGCACCCAATTTCCATGATTTCTATATAAAAGCAGCAGCACCGCCGTTATGTTCGATCTTATGTGATAGGGTAAGGTTCGTAAAAAACGTCAGTCAAAACGAAAAGGATTGTACTATGAAAATGTACTTTGTCATGCAAATTTACTTTGCATAGTCCACAGCCCGGCTTTCCCGGATGATGTTGACCTTGATCTGTCCCGGGTATTCCAGCTCGTTTTCGATCTTGCGGACGATGTCGCGGGCCACCAGTACCATCTGGTCGTCGTTGACAGCTTCGGGCTTGACCATGATGCGGATCTCGCGCCCTGCCTGGATGGCGAAGGACTTGTCCACACATTCAAACTCGTTGGCGATCTCTTCCAGCTTGGTGAGACGCTTGATGTAGTTTTCCAGATTTTCACGCCGTGCGCCGGGTCTGGCAGCGGAAATTGCGTCGGCAGCCTGTACGATGATGGCGGTGATGGTCTGGGGTTCCACGTCGCCGTGATGGGCTTCGATGGCGTGGATCACATCCTTGGATTCCTTGAACTTCCGGGCGATTTCCACACCCAGCTGTACATGGGAGCCTTCCACTTCCTGGGTCAGCGCCTTGCCGATGTCATGCAGCAGACCGGCTCTCTTGGCCAGCGTGCTGTCGGCACCGATTTCGTCGGCGATCATCCCGGACAGAAGGGATACTTCGATGGAGTGCGCCAGTACGTTCTGGCCGTAACTGGTACGGAATTTCAGCCGGCCCAGCAGCTTGACCATTTCGGCGCTGACACCGTGGATGCCGCTCTCGAAGGTGGCTCGCTCCCCGGCCTGCTTGATGGTCTGTTCCACTTCTCTCTTTGCCTTTTCCACCATTTCTTCGATTCTGGTGGGATGGATCCGGCCGTCCTGAATCAGCTTTTCCAGCGCCAGTCTGGCAACCTCTCTCCGTACCGGGTCGAAGCTGGAGACGGTGATGGCTTCCGGCGTATCGTCGATGATCAGGTCTACGCCTGTCAGGGTTTCGATGGTGCGGATGTTCCGGCCTTCACGACCGATGATCCGTCCCTTCATTTCTTCACCCGGCAGGGGAACCACGGAAACGGTGATCTCGGATGCATGATCCACGGCGCAGCGCTGGATGGCGAAGGAGAGGATTTCCTTTGCCTTTTCTTCGGCTTCTTCCTTGAACTGCTCTTCCAGTTCCGTGATCTTCATGGCCTTTTCGTGGGTGATTTCGGTTTCCAGTTCGGCGATGAGCTGGGCTTTGGCTTCCTCAGCGGTCATGCCGGCCACCTGCTGCAGGGTTTCAAACTGCTGGTTCTTCAGCTGTTCGATTTCCTCATTCAGTTCGGTGGCTTCCTTCAGCTTTGCGGTGAGTTTTTCGTCCTTCTTTTCCAGGGCCTCGGTCTTTCTGTCCAGAATTTCTTCCTTCTGGGCGATCCGGCGTTCCTGTCTGGTGATTTCGTTCCGGCGGTCCTTGACTTCCTTGTCGAATTCGTTCTTGGTCTGCAGGATTTCTTCCTTGGCTTCAATCAGGGCTTCCTTTTTCTTGGTGTCCGCTGCCTTGATGCCGTCTTCCAGTATTTTTCTGGCCTGTTGTTCCGCCGAGCCGATTTCCGCTTCAGCGACCTTCTTGCGATGCAGGACGCCCAGTGCGAAACCGCCGCCCAGCCCAACGACCAGCGCAATGATTCCGGTGATGATAGGATCCATCTGGCACCTCCTTTGAGTTTTTTGAGTAGATTTGTTCATAAAAATAAGCAACCTCTTCTCCGGATACATCCGGGTCCTTGTCTCTTATCTGTTTTTGTATATGGATACATACATGCCCATCGGACTTATGGTACAGCCATTTGGGGGATGTGTATACACATTCGCTTTTATTATAACTTTTTTTGGGTGGAAAGTCAAGGTGTTTTGATCAGATTTTTTGTTCGCCGCAGGGGCCGGCGGCAGTTTGTCCGGAACAGGGACGGGGAGAGAAGGGCAGGGGCTTTTCCGGAGGGACTGTCAGGCTGCCGGGGACAGAAAAACGGGTCTGCACTGTACAGAATAAACTGTATAAAAATCTTCCAAAAAAGAATAAATATCCAATTCCGTTCAAATTCACGAAAATTTCTCATAATTCACACACGAACCGCACATTTTCCCCAAAATTCCGCACAAAAAGTGAGAAGTTCACATTTTGGAGATATCAAATATCACGCTGAAAAATACCCTGTACACCCTGAAATATAGATAAAATGAATAAAACAATATCGAAAAGTATCGAAAAACAACGGCAAAACAGACAAAAACGGGGCCGTGCCAGGATGTGCAAAAGGGACATGACGAAATGTGGGGATATAACGTGGATTTCCCGGGATTGGCACTTGATTTTTTCCTCGAAAAATAGTACAATAGATACTGCGAAAGAATGCCTGCAGATCGGTTGGCAGAGAGCCAGGCATAACGCTATGTAAAGGAAGAGTGTATATATGAACAAAATCACAATTATCGGTACCGGCAGCGTCGGTTCCACCATTGCTTACACCCTGACCGTTACGGGACAGGCCTCCGAAATCGTGATGATTGACCTGAACAACGAAAAAGCTCTTGGGGAAGCGCTGGACATCCGGCAGGGCACGCCCTTCTGCAGTCCCTGTTCCATTTATGCCGGAAGCTACTGGGACGCCGTTGGTTCTGACATCGTGATCATCACCTCCGGTATTGCCAGAAAGCCCGGACAGTCCCGTCTGGATCTGGCCCAGACCAACGTGAACATCACCAAGTCCATCATTCCCGAAATCACGCGCTATGCACCGGATGCTACCTATATTATTGTATCCAACCCGGTGGACATTCTGACCTATACCTTCTGCAAGCGCTCCGGACTTCCCGAAAAGAAAATCATCGGCTCCGGCACCATTCTGGACACCGCCAGACTCCGTGCCCGCCTGAGCGAATACTACCACATCAACCAGCAGAACGTACACGCCTACGTGATGGGCGAACACGGCGACTCCTCCTTTGTTCCGTGGTCCGTTGCCAATATTTCCAACGTGCCCATCGAAGAATGTCCCAAGTCCCTGCAGACCGCCGGCGTCAAGCAGCCGAATCTGGATTTCGCTGACATTGAAAACTACGTCCGCAAGTCCGGTGCCCGTGTTATCGAACGCAAAGGCGCCACCTACTACGCCGTTTCCATTTCCGTCTGCTACATCGTGAAATGTCTGCTGGCCGGGATTGACACCACCATGACCGTTTCCACCATGATGCACGGCGAATACGGCATCGACGACTGCTGTCTCAGCGTTCTGGCGGTTGTGGGCAGAGAAGGTGCTCACGGCAAGGTTATGCTGAACCTCACCGACAACGAAATCGCCCAGCTGCGGAACAGCGAACGCTGCCTCAAGGAAGTTATGAAGAATCTGTCCATCTGACGGAGAAAATCAGAGTAGGATTTGCAGTTAATAAATAGTTGAGAATATGATTTGGCGGATAGAGATATAGTGGGTGCAGAGCGGGAATCCCCCGTCACGCCTTGTGGAGAGAACGAAAGAGGAGAGTTAGTGGAAGGCGTGCCACCCCCCTTGAAAAGGAGGGCTCGTTTGTATTGCTGAAAGCGGCTGCAGCCATGTTGGAATTGCAAAATTGCAGCGAATAAAAAAATACAGCCTGTCTTTCTTCTGTAAACAAAACGAACAGAACAATACATTTTAGACATACAAATGCGCCCTCCTTTTCAAGGGGGGTGGCACACCGGCAGATGTCTCTCCTGTTTTGATATATATATCCGGTGTGACGGGGGATTTCTCCGTAAGCACCCAACTTTATTTCCACGCACGGAACAACATTAGTTATAAATACGATTTAAAAACACAAGGAGCAAAACCATATGGAATACAGAATCGAACACGACTCCATGGGCGAGATGAAGGTGCCTGCGGACAGACTGTGGGCGGCACAGACCCAGCGGAGCCGGGAAAATTTTGAGATCGGCGTGGATATTGAAACCATGCCCAGAGAAATCACAAAGGCATTCGGGATCCTGAAGAAGGCGGCTGCCAGAGCGAACCATGCCCTGAAGCCGGAAAAGATGACTGCCGTGAAGCTGGCGGCCATCGAAGCGGCCTGCGATGAAGTGATTTCCGGCGAACTGAACGGCCATTTCCCGCTGGTGGTATGGCAGACCGGTTCCGGTACCCAGTCCAATATGAACGCCAATGAAGTCATCGCCAACCGCGGGAACCAGATTGCCGGACAGGAAAAGCTGCTGCATCCCAATGATGACATCAACATGAGCCAGTCCTCCAACGATACCTTCCCCACTGCTATGCACATTTCTGCGGTCATCGCCATCGAAGACAAGCTGCTCCCCGCCATGGACGAGCTGATCTCTACCTTCAAGCGGCTGGAAAAGGAAAACGAAGGCATCGTAAAGAGCGGCCGTACCCACCTGCAGGACGCTACCCCCATCAAGTTCAGCCAGGAAATCTCCGGCTGGAGAAGCTCTCTGGAAAGAGACCGTGAACTGCTGCTCCTGGCTGTGAAGCCCCTGTATGAGCTGGCGCTGGGCGGCACTGCCGTTGGTACCGGTCTGAACGCACCTGCCGGCTTTGCGGAACTGGTGGCAGCAGAGGTGGCACAGCTGACCGACAAGCCCTTTGTCACCGCTGTGAACAAGTTCCATGCACTGACCTCCAAGGACGAGCTGGTGTTTGCCCACGGCGCCATCAAGGCTGTGGCATGTGATATGATGAAGATTGCCAATGACATCCGCTGGCTGGCATCCGGCCCCCGTGACGGTCTGGGCGAAATCTTCATTCCCGAAAACGAACCCGGTTCCTCCATCATGCCCGGCAAGGTGAACCCCACCCAGTGCGAAGCCGTTACCATGGTGGCCGTACAGGTCATGGGCAACGATGTGGCCGTAGGCATGGCTGCATCCCAGGGGAACTTTGAACTGAACGTGTTCATGCCCGTGTGCATCTACAACTTCCTGCAGTCCGCCAGACTCATGGCAGAAGCGATTGTATCCTTCAACAAGAACTGCGCTGTTGGCATCACCGCCAACCGGGAAAAGATGCACCACAACCTGCACAACTCCCTGATGCTGGTAACCGCACTGAACCCCTACATCGGCTACGACAACGCTGCCAAGACCGCC
>JAFQGY010000359.1 GCA_017415325.1 Clostridia bacterium | reverse complement strand
GGCATCACTGCAGAACTCTTTATGATCCTCGGATATTTTGCCTTTGAGGGCATCCTGTACGGGTTTGCGGCAGTTGCTATGAACATTCCCATGAATGCACTCCAGGGGGCAGTCGGTCTTGTACTGGGGATCCTGCTGACAGGGATTTTCCGGAAGCATAAGATCCTGTGACCTCCGGCGACACATCTCTGTCCTGCAGGGCAGAATGACATGTTTTTGAATTATTACAAAAGAATACAGCACAAAAAAGCAGGCGGCCGCAATCTGCAGCGATACGGCTGTCTGCTTTTGGTTATCTCCGCCCCCGGCGCATGGCTGCAGGCGGATACTGCTGTATACAGTACCTTCCGTGAGAATGGCCGGGGATCTGTGGGATTCATATTGGTTCTCCATTCATGTACCGGTCAATCTGTGTAAGGCGTACATCCAGAAGCCGTTTCATCATTTCCACATCTTCCGGGCGGAAGTCGGGATCACTTTTCCCTCTGCGTATCTTCCCTATGGCAGCATGACAGTACACCGATACCCGACGCCTTGCCCCGCCGATGACTGTCCACCAGCCGCACCGGGCTTCCGGCTTTTTCGTTCCGCCGCATCCCGTACAGATACAGATGCCGTTTTTGATGTATTCCATCAGCGCATCTCCATCCGGCTGTTCTTTCGCCACGGCGATAAAACGCTCCAGCTGATCGGGGATATGTTTGCCGTTGTCCAGCCGATAGACCACAAAAATGCCGAACGGATTGTTTTTCAGCTCCAATGCGTACAGTTTTTTGTAGATATACCGAAAGACATACGGATCTTTCATCTCCAGCTTCAGCCCTTTGGACAGAGCATATTCGTGCATTTCCATGCAGAAAGCGGCATCTCTGTCACAGAGCGGAAAGAACAGATCATCGGTGGTCAGCCGGATTTTATCTGCGAACAGGCGAAAATCAAGCCGCCCCAGATAGCCGCCGAGATTCTTCTTCCGTTCCTTGAACAGCTGTGCCATCCGGGGATAATACGTACAGAACAGCGGATATTTTTCGTTGGACCATGTTTCTGTATCCTCGCAGTACACAAAGCCGTACCGGTGCATGGTTGTCAGAAACCGGCTGTATTCGGCGGCATGGTGTTTGATGGGTTTACTGCCTGTCAGCATCCAGATCAGGTAATCTCCGGTATACCAGCGGGGTGTGTTGGGGTACTCCTCCGGATGCTCGTATAACTCCGTAAGTATCTCCATGATACAGCCATGGATCTGGGTACAGGCCTCTCTTGTCTCTTCATCATGAACGTCCGTAAGGGACACCGACAGCGGTGTGATGTGACAGCCGTACATCCAGACCTCCCGCTGTTTTTCGGATATAAATGCAGTTTGGTTGGGATTGAAGATCATATTTATGTACCTGATATATATTTATCGTATCGCATATGCAGTATCCAATATTTTCCGCACCACCAGTTCCAGATCCCGGTGGTATTTCGGGATTTCCATAGCCAGTGCTTTCAGAAACAGCAGCTTATCCAGTGCAGTCACCAGATATTCCGCTTCCTCCACTGCGTTTTCTTTCAGATAGCTGTAATCAAATGTACAGATCTGATTCCAGATTTCAAAACCGTATACACAGACACCCATGTCTCCGTACAGGTCTTTTATGTGGTCGGGATACAGCTGCACCAATGCGGCATGATCCTCCGGATGGATCACCAGATCTATGTCATCCCCGGCTTTGCGGAGTCCGTAATACTCCATGGCACATCCGCCGATCAGAAGGGGTTTATGGAGGAAGGTATAGTGAAGTGGGGTGAAGTCAATTTTCATACTGTTTGATCAGAACATCCTCACAATCCTATCATTGCATCCATCCTGCCGAACGCAAGCAGAATTTTTGCCCGCTTGACAGTGATGTATCCTTTCCAGTTTTCCGTCACCTGTCTGGACACATCGCTGTCGATTCCCCACGAGAAATTGGGATTCCATACGCCCTGCCCACCAATCGTATCGAACCAGAAATCGAATGTTCCCTCTATTCCCTTCTGCACCGTGTCATACCAGGGCGAATCGGGGGAGGAAACGAAATCCAGCGGCGTGAAGACATATTCATGATACCGGCTTACATCAAAGCAGGTGTTCTCCAGAATTCTTCTCTTCATGGAATCCACAACTTCCGCCGACACCCGTTCCTGACAGACGGCAAGGAGCGCTTCCACCAGTGCTTTCATGTTCAGGGAGTCGTGATCCCCGCAGAAATCCCGGCTCTGCAGGAGAACAAGGCAGTCCCCGGCAATCCGGCAGGCAAGCTGTTTCTGGCTTTCCGTCCCGTACCGGAGCATGGCCGATGCAATGACACCGCAGGGATTGGGGCTGAACGTGGTACACACCTCATACTGCCACCACGGTGCATGGGGATAGTCCATGGCTTCCCTGGGGGTATCTTCCCAGTATTTCGGAATATCCTGTACCGTGTTTTCAAAATAGTTAAGAATCGTCCGGAACCAGTCTGCTCTGCAGTCCAGTCCGTATTCGTATGCGGTGAAAATTGCCTCCGCCGTAGGAATTGCTGCGGACAGAGGACAGATTACATCGGGTTCAAAACCGCTCCCCAGTCCGCCGTCGGGATTCTGATAGGCCAGAATTTCCGAAACAATCTGCTCTTTGCTGCCGCCATGGAAAAGCATATTCCACTTTGCCAGATCAAGGGCGCGGGCATTGGTCTGCATCCACGCATCCATCACCGAAAATTGTGCTTTTGTCAGTTTTCTCATGGGTATGTCCTTTCTGCTTCTCTGCCTATCTGCCGGACAGGGTTATTCCGTAAAGTCGATCTCATACCGTGTGCCGTGGTGGAACAGAATCCCGTCGGTCAGCCGGATCCGCAGAATGATGGTATTCCTGTCTTCTTCGTTTGTGTGTCCGTTGTCATACCATTCGGCAAAAACGGTTCTCAGCTTGTCCGCCAGATCTTCGTTTTCGGGATCCCGGATCCAGCCGAGATTTTCCCCGATGCCGTGTGCCGTGAACCAGTCTCCGCAGATGGCGGCGTTGGGATTGTCTCTGAGCTGTGCCATTTTCCCGGAAAGGGCGTGGGTGATGCTATAGAAGGAACCGTTTTCGTAATACGCATTGACGGCCCGTACCTGCGGGATTTCTCCTGCCGTGGTGGCAAGGGCGATCAGATTGTCGTGGCCGAAGCGTCTGGTCATCAGTTCGTCGGTGGTTGGATTCCGTTTTTCCATAATGCTACTCCTTTGATCTGTGTGTGAACCGGCTCTGCTGTATACTCCCGGATTCTCTTGATGTGCAATACACGAAATTTTGTTCGTGTTCTTTTCTGTAGTATACCATATGGCAGCGGTACTGTCAAGAGGAGATTCTATAAAAAATACATCCCGTATCACAATTTTTCAATCAGTACTGCAGGATGTCCCGGAAGTCAGGCGAGGATAAAACAGATTCACTGATTTTTCCCGTCTTGTCTGAAATTCCGGATTTTGGTGACAATATCACGGAAGCAGGCGTTCCGGTGTGGTATACTATAGCCACAATAAGACAAAGGAGGACTGTACAATGTCTGCTATCCATATCAACACCCAAAATTTCAGAAACGAAGTTCTGCATTCCGACAAGCCCGTACTGCTGGATTTCTGGGCACCCTGGTGCGGTCCCTGCCGTATGGTACTTCCCATCGTGGAAGAAATCGCAAAGGAACGGAATGATATCAAAGTCGGCAAGATCAACGTGGATGAACAGCCGGAGCTGGCGGCACAGTTCGGCGTCATGAGCATCCCGACGCTGGTCGTCATCAAAGACGGAAAAATCACAAATCAGGCAATGGGCGCCAGACCGAAACAGGCAATTCTGGCCATGCTGTGAGGATACAGGAGGTACAATATGAGATTCTTCGATATTTGGAAACAGCCCGACATCAACAAAGGGCTCAAAGCGTATCAGACCACATCCGGTGCCATTCTGCTGGATGTCCGTACCCCGCAGGAATATGCAGAGGGACACATCGCCGGAAGCCGGAATATTCCCCTGCAGACCATTGACAGAACGGCAGAAATCGCGGCGGACAAAAACACCCCGCTGTTTGTACACTGTCTTTCCGGCGGAAGAAGCCGTCAGGCGGCAGCGGCACTGCAACAGATGGGATACACAAACGTAACCAACATCGGCGGTATTGCCGGATATCATGGAAAGGTGGAACGATAAGATGAAGGTCGTAATCGTAGGCGGCGTGGCCGTGGGAGCATCGGCGGCTGCAAGAATCCGCAGACTGGATGAATCGGCAGAAATCACCGTATTCGAGCGTTCGGGATACATCTCCTACGCCAACTGCGGACTGCCGTACTACATCGGAGATGTGATTGAAGATCCCGATGCGCTTACTCTGCAGACGCCGGAGAGCTTTTTCAAACGTTTCCGTGTCCATATGAAAGTCCGGCATGAGGTCACGGCAATTCACCCTGACAGAAAGACTGTGTCGGCGAAAAATCTGGAAACCGGCAGGGAATTTGAGGAAAGCTACGACAAGCTGATTCTCTCCCCCGGGGCAAGACCTACAACCCCGCCCTTCCCCGGACTGGACAGCGACAAGATCTTCACGCTCCGCACGGTGGAGGACACTTTCCGTATCCGGGAATACATCCGGGAGCATCAGCCGAAATCCGCAGTTCTGGCAGGGGGCGGGTTCATCGGTCTGGAACTGGCGGAAAATCTGCAAAAGCTGGGCATGGACGTGACCATCGTACAGAATCTGCCGCAGCTGATGACACCGTTTGATCCCGATATGGCGGCATTTATTCACAGTGAACTGCGTTCCCATGGCGTAAAGCTGGCACTGAACCGGACAGTGGAAGGTTTTGCACAGCAGGCCGGCGGTATTGACGTACTGCTGAAAGATGCACTCCCGCTCCATGCGGATATGGCGGTTCTGGCAATCGGCGTCACACCGGACACAGCTCTCGCCAGGGATGCAGGACTGGCGCTCGGCATCAGGGGCAGCATTCTCGTAAACGACCGCATGGAAACCTCCGATCCCGACATTTACGCAGGCGGCGATGCGGTGCAGGTGAAACATTTCGTCACGGGGGAAGACACACTGATTCCGCTGGCAGGTCCGGCAAATAGGCAGGGACGGATCATTGCGGACAACATCTGCGGTCTGGACAGCCGGTACAAGGGCTCCCAGGGCAGCAGTATTCTGAAAGTGTTCGATCTCACCGCCGCAGTTACCGGCATCAACGAAACACAGGCAAAAGCCGCCGGAATAGACGCAGATTACGTGATCCTGTCGCCCATGAGCCATGCAGGCTACTATCCCGGCGGCAAGATGATGACCATGAAGGTGCTGTTTGAAAAGGGTACATTCCGTCTGCTGGGCGCACAGATTGTCGGATATGAAGGGGTTGACAAGAGAATCGACGTACTGGCAACCGCCATCCGTGCGGGAATGCATGCGGCTGATCTGAAAGATCTCGACCTCGCCTACGCGCCGCCCTATTCTTCCGCCAAGGATCCCGTAAACATGGCGGGCTTCATGATTGACAATATTGCGAACGGTACGCTGAAACAGTGGCACATTGACGACGCCGCAAAGATGCCCCGGGACGGAAGCTTTACACTGCTGGATACCCGGACAGTGGTCGAATACAGCCGGGGACATATTGATGGTTTTGTCAACATCCCGGTGGATGAACTGAGAGAACGGCTGAACGAAGTGCCGGAGGGCAGGCCGGTGTACGTGATCTGCCAGAGCGGACTCCGCAGCTATATTGCCTCCCGGATTCTGGCGGGACACGGCTATGATGTCTACAACTTCTCCGGCGGATTCCGGTTCTGGGACGCCGTGATGAACGACCGCAGGCTGAATGAAGCGGCATATCCCTGC
>JAFQGY010000358.1 GCA_017415325.1 Clostridia bacterium | reverse complement strand
TGGGTGACGGTACAGCGGTAGGTATGCATCATCAGCACACCGCAGGCGGCAAAGTACCGGCGTCCGCAGTGGTCGATCACGCAGTCTTCCACGATACAATCATGGGTTTCGGAAGAAGCAGGAGCACCATGGGCACCGCCCACCATACGGACACCGCCTGCCCCGCCGTCCCGGAAGGTCATACCGGAAATCCGGATATTCACACAGCCGTCCTCAATGGATACGCCGTGGAGTCCGTAGCTGGTCAGGGAACCGTCTTCCACCGCACAGTCACGGGCATAGCGGAACTTGATGGAACCGCCCGCATTGGATACGGCCTGGGGGTCGGAGGCGTACTGTTCGGCTTCCCGCTTGCCGGAGGTGCTGCCCAGAGAACCGTAGTCACCCTTTGTTACAGACATGTCGATATTCCGGATGAAGATGTTCTTCACGGGCTTTTCGGCAGTACCGCTGATATCGAACAGCTCGTGGATGGTGGGGATATAGGCATCAATCGTGTCGGCAGTGATGGACTCGTCTCTGGGAACATAGTACACACGGCCTTCATCGGCGTACCACTGGTTGGGCTTGCCGAAGGTTTCCGCTACGTTTTCCAGATAGTATTCCAGACCGCTGGAAGTTCCCTTCCCCCCTGCAATGTTGAAGCGGGAGCAGTATTCGAAGGTTACTTTCCCGGTTTCCTCGTCATAGCTGGCAATGGGAGAGTGTTCGTCGATCCAGTAGTGGCAGTAGCTGACGATTACCTGAGAGGGATTTTTCATGCCGGTGGGGAAATCCCCGGGAGCAGCAATAAACCAGTGGGAACCGGAGAACAGCTGCCCTTCCTTGTTTTCCACATCTACCGGATACAGGTACCCTTCTTCCGGATACCGGGTGTAGTCGGCACGGGTTCCGTTTACATAGAAGTCACTGAAAGTCAGATACGAACCGTCGGCTGCTTTCGGAATGGGTGCGGAAAGACAGGGCGTTCCGTTGTAGGTATCCGGTGCAAATCCGGTCACACGGACACCGCCGATGAAACGCACCTTTTCTCCTGCTGCCGGTTCGATGGTAATGGCAGAAATCTCCGGCCCGATGCGGATGGTATCCGGCAGAAAATAGTCACCGGAGGCCAGTTCAATGGTGATGGGCTGGCCCGCACCGTCTGCACGGATTCTGGCAACACGGGCCAGTGCTGCGTACAGTTCGGCAGGGGATGCGGCTTTGATTCTGGTTACGGTATAGGCTTCGGTTATCGGGAGCATATGGCACCTCCATACAGGTATAATTCTATTGATTGTAGTTTTCCGGAAATCCGGCGGTTCACTTATCCATATTATACAGGTACATCCACAGAATTGCAACCGTTTTCCGTCAAATTTTTCTCAATCCTCTTGACATTTTTCCGACATGTCAGTATACTAAAGGTAACAAAAATCCAAACTCCATGCGCATGCAGGAAAGGACTTCAACATGATCAAGAAATCCAATGCTACTGTAAATCTGGACGGTGCCTGGTCTCTGGCATACGGTCAGCACGGCGAAATCGATCCGTCTCTTGCCACCATTGCCGCCATCGAATCGGCCGGTATGGCGATGATCCCCGCCAAAGTTCCCGGCAACTTCGAACTGGATCTGGAACGGGCAGGCGTGGTTCCGGAAATCTTCTACGCCCAGAACATCTATAAACTGTATCCCTACGAAACCATGCACCAGTACTACTACCGCACCTTTACCTACACTGCCGACGCCGCACTGGATGATGTGGTGGTGTTTGAAGGGCTGGACTGCTTTGCACAGGTATATATTGACGGAAAACTGGTTGCCGAAAGCGACAATATGTTTGTGCCTGTGACTTTCGATCTGCCAAAGCTCTCCGACGGCGAACATGAAATGGTGGTTCACTTTACACCTGCTGTGATCAAGGCCCGGGAAATCGAACAGGATCCTTACGCAAACGGCATGAAGTACAATGCGGATTCCCTGTATATCCGGAAGGCCCCCTCTCAGTATGGCTGGGACATCATGCCCCGTGCCGTATCCGCCGGGATCTGGAAGCATGTATACATCGACCGTCTCCCCAAGGGCAGCGTAAAGGATATTTTCCTGCAGACCTGCCGGGTAGATACCCGGGTGGACGGAACCAATGCCTTCGTGAAGATGGTATACAACTGCCGCATCCCCACCGGCTTCATCCAGGACTACACCCTGAAAGTGACCTGCACCTGCGGGGATTCCTCCTTCGGCTGGACCATTCCACTGTGGCACACCTCCGGCAACGCAACCGCCACTGTACAGAACGCCAAGCTCTGGTGGCCCCACAACTACGGTGATCCCGACCTGTATGAAATCGTGGCGGAACTGTACTGTAAGGGCGAGCTGATGCACACCTATACCAAAAAGACCGGGATCCGTCAGGTGGAACTGAACCGTACCAGTATGACCGACAAGGATGGAAACGGGGAATTCTGCTTCATCGTCAACGGGAAAAAGATCTTCGCCATGGGGACAAACTGGGTGCCGATCGATGCATACCACTCCAGAGATGAAGAAAGACTGCCGGAAATCCTGCCCATGGTAGGGGATCTGGGCTGCAACATCATCCGCTGCTGGGGCGGTAATGTATACGAAAACGAAATTTTCTATGATTACTGCGACGAACACGGCGTCATGGTATGGCAGGACTTTGCCATGGCCTGTGCCATCTATCCCCAGGACGACTGGTTCCAGGAAGCGCTGGGCAGGGAAGCCCGTGCCGTCATCAAGCTGCTGCGGCATCATCCCTGTATCGTGCTGTGGGCCGGGGACAACGAATGTGACCTGTCCTATCGCTGGGGCGGCGAAAACCGGGATCCCAACAAGAACGCACTCACCAGAAAGGTTCTGCCGGAAGCCATCCGTACTCTGGACTACACCAGACCCTATCTGCCCTCCTCTCCCTATGTGGATGAAGATGCATTCAATGCGCATGTCAGCGGTGACGGCGGCGGCATCTCTGAAGACCATCTGTGGGGCCCCCGGGACTACTTCAAGGGAAATTTCTACAAGAACACCATCTGCCACTTCGCATCCGAAACCGGTTACCACGGCTGTCCCTCTCCCGAATCCCTGGCAAAATACATCCGGGAAGAACAGCTCTGGCCGTGTCTGGGCAGGGAAGACTGGCTCTGTCACGCAGCATGTATGGAACCTGCCGAAAACGTACCGTACGGGTACCGGATCCGTCTGATGTGGAACCAGGTGGAAACCCTGTTCGGCAAGGAAAACAAGACCACAGCCGATCTGGAAACCTTCTCCCAGGCCAGCCAGATCTCCCAGGCCGAAGCCAAGAAGTACTTCATCGAACGGTTCCGTCTCACCAAATGGCGCCGCACCGGCATCATCTGGTGGAACCTGATCGACGGCTGGCCGCAGATCTCCGACGCCATCGTGGACTACTATCTGGACAAGAAGCTGGCATACTGGTACATTAAGAACTCCCAGCAGCCGGTCTGCATGATGTTCAACGAACCCGAAAACGGCATGGCTGCGCTCCACGCTGTCAACGACACCAGAGAAGACAAGACCCTGTCCTACAAGGTGCTGGACGACCAGGGCAATGTAGTACAGGAGTCCACCTGTGTGGTAAAGTCCGACATGAGCGTTCCCGTATGGTACATGCCTGTGGGTGAGGAAAAGAAGTTCTACACCATTCAGTGGAACGACGGCGAAACCGAAGGGATGAACCACTACTTCACCAACATCATCGACATCGACTACGACTACTATGTAGACTGTGCCAAGAAGGCCGGTCTGCCGCTGAAATAATCCATCCTACATCCCCGATATAAGGAGGACATCATCATGATGAACGGACTCGGATCCAATATGGCTACCCTCTCCCGTATGGCAAACGCCCGTACCCGCTCCATCTGTGCCGAAAATCCCACCGGGGAAAAGGGCAGGGGCGGCATGGCAACCACCGGTACCGGTGCCGGCTGTGCCAGAGACCTTGGACAGGGCTGGAAGATTTCTCCCTCCGTCCGCATTGATCCTCACACCGTATACACCATGGCGGATATCAAAGGCAGCGGTGCAATCCAGCATATCTGGCTGACCCCCGCTGGAATCCCCACCCGGTACGCCGTTCTGCGGATCTACTGGGACGGAAGCGATGTTCCCTCTGTGGAATGCCCGCTGGGTGATTTCTTCGCCAATGCCTACAACACCACCTTCAAGCAGCTTTCCTCTCTGGCGGTCTGCAACAACCCCAGAAACGGCATGAACTGCTATTGGGAAATGCCCTACCGTACAGGATGCCGGATCACGGTGGAAAACCTGGCGGACGAAGTGTTCACGCTGTATTACCAGATCGACTATACCGAATGTGAGGTTCCGGAAGACTGCGGCTATTTCCACGCCCAGTTCCGCCGCTCCAACCCGCTGCCCTACAAAACCGTACACACCATTCTGGACGGTGTATCCGGCAAGGGGCAGTACGTGGGTACCTACATGGCATGGGGTGTCAATAACAACGGCTGGTGGGGCGAAGGGGAAATCAAGTTCTATCTGGACGGAGACGAAGAATTTCCCACCATCTGCGGTACCGGCACGGAGGACTACTTCTGCGGTGCATACAATTTTGACAACGAACACCGCTATGAACCCTTCTGCACCCCCTATACCGGCATGATTCCCTTCCCGCCGGACGGACTGTACACCTCCCAGCAGCGGTTCAGTCTCTATCGCTGGCACATCGCCGATCCCATCCGGTTTGATACCGACATCAAGGTGACCATTCAGGCTCTGGGCTGGCGCAGCGGCGGACGGTATCTGCCCCTGCAGGACGACATTTCCTCTACCGCATTCTGGTATCAGGACAAGCCCGCCGCCTCCGGTTCCCAGCTCATTGACCGGGATCATCTGGAAATCAACTGACCCTCCATACACAACACAGGCAGGTTCCCCTTCTCACAGGTCGGATCTGCCTGTTTTTACAACTATCTTCCACTACCAATCAGGAGAAGCATATGCAGTATCAGGAACTCAAGAAACAGACCAATACCGGCTGGAACACATGGAACACACTGAATGTGCTTTCCTATTCCCATCTGCCGGAAGGATTTACCATCAACCTGTGTCTCCGGGAATACAGCGAGACCCGTGTCCTCAGAGAAAGTCTGATCGGCAGAGAAAACATCATTCCCGGCCCCCGCACCTTCGACGGCAGCTGCACCCGGATGACCCTGCAGTTCGGCCATCTCACGCTGGATGTCAGAACCGTTACCGACAACGATCAGCAGATCATCCTGCTTACCCCTGCAGCAAAAAGTCCGTACCGCCCCTCCGTGGTGATCGTGGAAGCCTGTCTGCTGTGGGGCAAGGAAGGCAGCATATCCAAAAAAAACGGCAGGATCTTCGGGGAATGTGCCGGCAGACGGTTTGACATTTACACATCCATTCCGCCCATCGAAGAACATCACACCTACTCTCTCTCCCCCTACATCGCTCTGCCGCTGGAGGAACCTGTGGTGATCTCCACCCGTCCCTGTACCCTGGAGGAAGCCGAAAAGTTGTACGCTGCCGCCCTGGAAAAACTGGAAGCCGTGAACAATTCTTTCGGCAGCCATTCGGAAGCGTACACCGCCATGAAGACCTGTCTGGCCTGGGACACCATCTACGAATGCGAGCATGACAGGGTTTGTTCTCCCGTATCCCGGATCTGGAACATCGGCTTCGGCGGGTATGTTCTCTTTGACTGGGACACCTATTTCGCCGCCCTGATGGCTTCCCTGGAAAACAGGGAGCTTGCTCAGCTCAACGCCATTGCCATTACGGAAGAAGTGACAGAAGCCGGCTTTGTTCCCAATTTCGGTTCTGCCCATAACGGCAAATCCTTTGACCGGTCACAGCCGCCGGTGGGTGCTTTCGCCTGTCTGGAAATTTATAAAAAATATCCGGAACCATGGTTTGCCGAGCATGTTTTCTCCACACTGCTGGGCTGGAACCGGTGGTTTGCCTCCCATCGGATGACGGAAGAGGGCTATCTCTGCTGGGGCTCCGATCCCTCCGAACCGGTGAACGGAAGGCACTGGGAGCTGCATGCGCTTCATGATCTGGCCGGTGCGGCACTGGAGAGCGGTCTGGACAATTCTCCCATGTATGACGGCATGGGGTACGACCCGGACAGACATATCATGCTGCTGGCGGATGTGGGCCTGATGGGACTGTACATTCTGGACTGCCGGAGTCTGACGGAGCTGGCCCGGATCACAGGAAACACAGAGGCAATCCCCGAACTGGAAGCGCGGAAAGCCCGAGTGGAAGCGGCACTGATGACCCTCTGGGACGAGGAATTCGGTCTGTTCTGCAACAAGAATCTCCGGGACGGTTCTCTCTCCCACCGCATTTCCCCCACAAACTTCTATGCACTGCAGGCGGACTGCGTCACGGAAACCCAGAAACGCCGGATGATGGAGGAGCATTTCTACAATCCGGAGGAATTCTGGGGCGACTGGATCATGCCCACCATTGCCCGGAATGACCCGGCCTTCCCCGATCAGAACTACTGGCGCGGACGGATCTGGGCGCCCACCAACTATCTGGCCTACATTTCCATGAAACATGCCGGACTGCGTAAGGAATGCGGCGATCTTGCCAGAAAATCGGAAGAACTGCTGCTGCAGGAATGGCGTCTCCACGGACATGTCCACGAAAACTACAGCGGATATGACGGCATGGGATGCGGTGTGGGCAACAGCGACCGGTTCTATCACTGGAGCGGGCTGCTGGCATACATTGCCATTGACAACGCCAACTGGTAATTTTTCCATACAAAAACTGCCGGACAGGTTTGAAGCAGCCTGTATCCGGCAGTTTTTATGCTTATTTCTCCGCTTTTCCCATGACACTGAACACCGTCCCGTTTTCCGTGGTCACGCCTCCGTACAGCCAGTCGGTATCCTTCCCTTCCCGCAGGTAGTGTTCCAGTACATGCCCTGCGGTGACAGGCATATTCCGCTCCGGCATCTCCGACATGGGTACCCATTCCAGTTTTCCTTCCGGGCAGGTTTCCGGCAGTGTCACCCCCGGTTTCAGAGAGGCGAAATAGTAATGGTTGAACCGGATTTCCCCCTTGGTATGCCGCATGGTCACGTACCGCAGACAAAGACCTTCCATCTCCTCTTCCGTCATCCCGGTTTCCTCACGCACTTCCCGCAGCACACAGGCTCTGGAATCGTTCAGTTCTTCCGGTTCAAAATGCCCGCCGATGCCGCACCAGCTGGGTTCTACCACCCGGGAACCGATCCGGTACAGCATCAGGATTCTCTCCCTGTCCACCAGATACAGTGCCGTCATCTGCCGCAGTTTTCCGTCCATGTTCTGCTCCTCCTGATCAAAAAGATATTTCATTATATACCATGTGCCGGATTCTGTCAAGTTCCGGGACAATTATTCTTGCCTTTCCGCAGCGGATGTGGTATACTATGACTATCTATGGATATTTCACCAAGGAGGTATCTCTTGAAAAAACTTCTGCAATATCTGAAACCGTATGTGAAGGAAAGTATCCTCGGCCCGCTGTTCAAGCTGCTGGAAGCTTCCTTTGAGCTTCTGGTGCCGCTGGTGGTGGCTGCCGTCATCGATACCGGTCTCCGGAATGGCAATACATCCGCCATCTGGAAATACTGTGGCGTCCTGGTGCTGCTGGGGCTCATCGGTATGGTCTGCTCCATTACGGCACAGTTTTTCTCCGCCAAGGCAGCCGTAGGGTTTGCCACACGGATCCGCCATGCGCTTTTTGCCCATATCCAGACGCTGTCTTTTGGAACTCTTGACAAAATCGGCACTTCCACACTGATCACCCGCCTCACAAGCGACGTGAATCAGGTACAGGCCGGGGTGAATCTGACCCTGCGTCTGCTGCTTCGCTCTCCTTTCGTGGTGTTCGGGGCTATGGTGATGGCGTTTACCATTGATGTGCCCTCCGCCCTGATTTTCGCCGTAACCATCCCGGTACTGTGTGTCATTGTATTCGGTATCATGCTCATTTCCATGCCGCTGTACAAAAAGGTGCAGGCCCGGCTGGACAAGGTTCTGGGCGCCACCCGGGAAAGTCTCACCGGTTCCCGCTTTATCCGGGCTTTCCGGATGGAAGAAACCGCCGGGGAAACCTTTGACCAGCGGAATGAAAGCCTCACCACCCTGCAGCAGTATGTGGGCAGGATCTCCGCTCTGATGAACCCCATCACCTACATCATCATCAATCTGGCCGTCATCATCCTGATTCACACCGGTGCTCTCCGGGTAGAAACCGGAATCATCACCCAGGGGGCACTTGTGGCGCTGTATAACTACATGTCCCAGATTCTGGTGGAGCTGGTGAAGATGGCCAACATGATCATCAACCTGACCAAGGCCGCCGCCTGTGCCAAACGGATTGCGGATGTGCTGGACACCGAACCCGGCCAGGCATTTCCGGAAACGGATCCTGTGGAAAACGCTGCTTCTGCCGTACAGTTCCGGCATGTTTCCCTCCGGTACGGCGGTGCAGGGGAAGACTCTCTGACAGACATCGACTTTACCGTTCCCGCAGGCTCCACTGTCGGGATCATCGGGGGCACCGGTTCCGGGAAAACCTCTCTGGTGAACCTGATCCCCCGGTTCTATGACGCCACCGCCGGCGAAGTGCTGGTAAACGGCGTACCCGTACAGGCGTATCCGGCAGAAACCCTCCGGAGCAAAATCGGCGTGGTACCGCAGAAAGCCCTGCTGTTCCATGGAACCATCCGGGAAAATCTGCTGTGGGGCAATCCGGCTGCATCGGATGACGATCTGCTGGAAGCCGCTTCTCTGGCGCAGGCCGGGGACATTGTGGAAAAAAAGGGACTGGACCACAGGATCGAGCAGGAAGGACGGAACCTGTCCGGAGGACAGCGGCAGAGACTGACCATTGCCCGTGCCCTTGTCCGGAAGCCGGAAATCCTCATTCTGGACGACTCCGCCTCTGCGCTGGATCTGGCCACCGACGCCGCACTCCGCCGTGCCATCGGGCAGATTCCCTATCATCCCACCGTATTCATCGTATCCCAGAGAACGTCTTCCATCCAGCATGCCGACCAGATCCTTGTTCTGGATGACGGAGAACTGGTGGACAGAGGAACCCATACAGAACTGCTGGAAACCTGCGAAATCTACCGGGAAATCCACCAGACACAGGTGGGTGCCGGAAAAGGAGGTGCACACTGATGGCCGCCAAGAAAAAACTGGATAAAAACACCATCCGTCAGGTACTGCAGTATATCCGGCGGTACCGGGTGCTGCTGGTGCTGTCCCTGTTCTTCGCCTTTGTTTCGGCGGTGCTGTCCCTGTATATCCCCATTCTGGTGGGGAAGGCCATTGACTGTGCCGTTGGAGCAGGAAATGTGGACATCGAAGCCATTGTGGCACTGCTGATCCGGATTGCCGTCTGCACAGCGGTGATCTCCCTGTCCCAGTGGTGCATGACCACCTTCCACAACCGCATTACCTATCAGGTGATCCGGGACATCCGGCACGAAGCCTTTGCCAAAATCAGTTCCCTGCCCCTGTCCTTTATCGACAGCCACTCTCACGGAGAAATCGTCAGCCGGGTCATTGCCGATGCGGACGCCTTCGGGGACGGACTGCTGATGGGCTTTTCCAACCTGTTCACCGGGGTGGTCACCATTCTGGGCACCCTTGTATTCATGCTGACCATTCACCCGCTGATCACCCTGGTGGTGGTGGTTCTGACGCCCCTTTCCCTGTTTGTGGCCAGCTTCATCGCCAAGCGTACCCATGATATGTTCAAAAAACAGTCTGAAACCCGCGGGGAACAGACAGCGTTCATCAACGAAGTGGTAGGCGGTCAGAAGGTTGTTTCCGCCTTCGGCAAGGAAGAGGACATGGTGGCAGAATTCGACGAGATCGGCGCCCGGCTGGAAAAATATGCCCTGCGCGCCACGTTCTTCTCTTCCATCACCAACCCCTCCACCCGGTTTGTGAACAATATGGTATATGCGGCGGTATGTCTCACCGGGGCGCTGACCGTTCTGTCCGGCGGCATGACCGTGGGCGGGCTCACCAGCTTCCTGAGCTATGCCAACCAGTATACCAAGCCCTTCAACGAAATCTCCGGCGTCATCACGGAACTGCAGAACGCTCTGGCCTGTGCGGCACGGGTGTTTGAGCTGATTCACCAGCCCAGCGAACCGGCCGATCCGGAAAACGCTGCGGTACTGGAAAAGATCCGGGGAGATGTGACCATCGACAATGTTTCCTTCTCCTATGTGCCGGAAAAACCGCTGATCCGCCATTTCAACCTGCAGGTCAAGTCCGGTATGCGGGTAGCTATCGTCGGCCCCACCGGCTGCGGGAAAACCACACTGATCAATCTGCTGATGCGTTTCTATGACGCAGATTCCGGCGACATCCGCATTGACGGACAGTCCGTCTTCGCCGCCACCCGGCACAGTCTCCGGGAAAACATCGGCATGGTGCTGCAGGATACCTGGCTGATGGACGGCACTGTACGGGAAAACATCGCCATGGGACGGGACGCAACCGACGAGGAAATCATCGCCGCTGCCAAAGCCGCCCACGCCCACAGCTTCATCAAGCGTCTGCCGGATGGGTACAGCACCGTCATCGGCGAGGAAAAAGGCGGCCTTTCCCAGGGCCAGAGACAGCTCATCAGCATTGCACGGGTCATGCTGAAGGTACCGCCCATGCTGATTCTGGACGAAGCCACATCCTCCATCGATACCCGTACGGAAATGAAAATTCAGGAAGCCTTTGCCCGGATGATGGAAGGGCGCACCAGCTTCATCGTAGCCCACCGGCTGTCCACCATCAGGGAAGCGGACATGATTCTGGTGATGCGGGACGGTTCTGTGGTGGAAACGGGAACCCATGATCAGCTTGTGGAAAAAGGCGGATTCTATGCGTCCCTCTGGAACAGCCAGTTTGCCGTGTGAGTCCGGAAGAATCCTGAAAATGTCCCTGCGTTCCAATTCCTAATCTGTGGAGGTATCTCATGTATTATCTGATGATTCTGGTGGCTGTGGTGCTGCTGGCACTGCAGTTCTCCACCAACAAATTCTACCAGCTCCGGTTCGGCAATGCGGTAACCACTTCCCTGCTGTTCACGGCGCTGAACGGACTGGTAACGGCTCTGCTGTTCTTCTGCATAAACGGATTCCGTCTGGCGGTCACCCCGTATTCCGTCCTGATGGCCACCATCATTGCGGTGCTGTGCTGTACCTATACGCTGATCGGATTCAAAATGTTCTCTCTGGGCAGTCTGTCGGTGTATTCCATGTTCCTGATGCTGGGGGGTATGCTGCTGCCCTATCTGTACGGGGTGATCTGGCTGGAAGAGGACATCAGCATCTGGCGGATCCTCGGCGTGGTTCTGCTGGCGGTCTCCATGATCTTCCCGGCGCTGGGAGATAAGGAAGACGAATCCAAAAAGAAAACCCGGACACTGTTTCTGATCCTGTGCCTGCTGGTGTTCACCCTGAACTGATTTG
>JAFQGY010000357.1 GCA_017415325.1 Clostridia bacterium | reverse complement strand
TGATGTATGCGTATTCATCTCTCTGGTGTACCTTGTTGGTCAGGGTGTTGGCGAACAGAACCACGTTGATGTCGTTGCCTTCTGCGTCAGCGCCTTCATAAGCGATACCCTGGATGGAGCCGTTCAGATATGCTTCGCTGGAAGCAACCTGGTCAGCATTGTTGGCCTGTACGAAGCCTTCGGTAGGAGTTCTGGTGCCGTCCATCTTTACCAGAACGTCAGCTTCTGCGGGAATGGTGGAGAAGTAGCCAACACCGTAGCCGTACAGAATATCGTCGTTATCCATTACATAGCTTGCGTTCACCAGAGTGGTGGTGGGATAGGTTACATATGCCAGACAGTCCATACCGCTTGCAGAGGAACGAACCAGCTTGTCGCCGAACAGATCCTTCAGGTTGCGGGTTGCGGAAGAGCCGTAGCCGATGTAGGGAGTGCCGGCCTTTACAGCTGCCAGAGCGTCTGCGTTCAGTGCGGATGCACCAACGATGATGTCTGCTTCAGCGGCATTGGTGGTCACTTCGAAGCCCATCAGTCTCATAGCCTGGGTGTCATAGTTCCAGCTGGTGTTGGTTACCTGGCTGGTGTGCAGGAAGCCCTTTGCAGCGGTGGCGGGGATACCGGTGATGTATACCTTGGGAGCGCCGGTGATTACCTTGGCTGCGGGAGCGTCACCGTCTGCAAGGCCGGTACCGGTGATCAGGTACTGGTCAGCAACGGTCAGCCATGCTTCGTAGGAGGTAATGAAGTCGCCGTAGAATGCGCTGTCTTCGTCGGTAACCATAGCAACGGTTTCACCGGCCTTCAGCAGAGCGTTCACAGCTGCGGTGGAGTCTTCGGATGCGTTGGAGATGACAACCTGACCGCCGGTCTTGCCCAGCAGTACGGAAGGAACGGTGCCGGCATATGCCACGCATGCTTCGTAGTCCATCCATTCGCCGCAGGCAGCAGCAATGGCAGTGTATGCAGCAGGTTCGGCTACGGTAACAACGTCAAAGCCGCGGGTTTCACCGAACGTGGTGATGCCTTCGGAATACAGGTCGGACCAGGTCTGGATCAGGGTACCGTCGTACAGAGCGCCGTTGGCTACGGAACGCTTTGCCTGGTACATGGAAACGATCATGGTGCCTGCGGGATAGGTTACGCCGTCATAGGTCACTTCGGATTCGGTTACCAGAATCTTTACGTCGTTTCTGGACAGCCATACCATCATGTCACGGGCAGCCTGCAGGTTCTTCTGGTTGGCAGCGTCCAGAGCGATGATGTAGCATTCGGGATAGAAGTTGCCGTTCTGGCCTTCGCCGTCGAATTCGGGACGGAACAGATCCATTTCAGCGCCTTCTACGTCGTTCTGGTTGGTAAACCACTGGCCTACCAGTTCATATGCGTTGGAGTTGAAGTTGGTTACGCCGCGTTCGTAGATCTTGGTCTGTGCGGTGATGTAGGCAATCTTTTCAGAAGCTACATAATTGGACTGACCGAGACAGCCGTACTGTACCAGAGCAGCGGATGCATCGTTGTATGCGGGCAGCTCAACAGTATAGGCAACCGTACCCTGCAGCATAGCGAACTGAGGAGTGTAGGAGGTGGACATGTCGTCCCAGGGTTCCCAGTAAGGCAGTACGTTGCCGGCTTCGTCGGTGGTGCTGTACAGGTAGTCTCTCTGGGGGATTACATAGGAGTTGTACATGTCGTTGTTGGCAACAGCATTGATACCCATGGCTTCGCCGCCATACATCAGATGTTCTGCCAGCAGGTCATATTCATAGTTGGGTTCGTGCGGAGGGTCGCAGGGTTCGCACTGGAAGGTTTCCACCCGTCCGTGGAATTCGGTGAAGGATACCGGGTTGAAGGTACCGATCAGCTTCTGCATGTTCTGGGTTTCTTCAGTGGTCTGGAAGGAGTTGTCACGGTTCAGGTCGTACCCATTGGAAGCGTAACGGGTCACATATTCACGGCCTTCCACATTTTCTTCGGGAACCAGAATGAAGAATACGTCTTCCAGCATGGCGTTCACGTCAACGGTGATTTCTTCCTGGGTGTAATACTTGTCCAGGTCAACCACACCGGATTCGGCGTTGCCGGCCTTGATGAAGCCCAGGTATTCGGTCATGTCGGCGATCAGATCCGGCACATGCATACCCTGCTCTGCCATTTCAGCAGCCAGCTGTGCTTCCCCGTCGGCGGTCAGGCCGGTCAGGGTGTTGTAGGTCATGATGCCGTCGTCAGCAGCGGCTTCCAGCAGCATCCAGCCGAACTTCATGATACCGTCAGCGGCAGCTACTTCGTTGGCATGTACGTTGGAGTACATCACGGGAACCCGCAGGTCGTCGTATTCCCCGGCTTCGATGGCAGCCAGAGTTTCGGTGGGCTTGGTTTCGGCAGCTACGGTAAAGGCCAGCCATTCTTCCACGGAGGAAGCATCGTCTGCAACCAGCAGGTAGGGCATATCCATGGCTTCGTAGATTTCCCCGGAGGAAGTACCCATGGAGAATTCTTCTACATACAGGTCGGTGTTGGCAGCGGCAAATTCTACCATCGCATCCATATCGGCGTACATTTCAGCCATGGTATGGAAACTGTCATAGGGAGCGATCTTCACTTCGGCAGCACCCAGTACCTTACCGTCCACGGAAGCAGACAGGAAGAACCAGCCGCAGGGATCCAGATAGGAACCGCCGTTGGCGTGAGGAGCGGAGTAGTCCGCATAGGTTTCGCCGGTGTACCAGTTGGAAGCGTAGAAATATGTATCGGCGGAGAACTGTGCTACAACATAGTTCTGACCGTCAACGGTTTCCACGGTGGTCACAACGTCGGAGAAGAAGTTTTCACCGGCGGTGTTCTTCCATGCGTCCAGGGAAACGCCCTTGCAGTCGATGTCGATCTGGTTCGGATACTTTGCGGCATCGTTGTAGGGTCTGGCGGCGTCACGGGTCATGGTCCATACCACTTTGGCAGGATCCACTTCGCCGTCTACAGGGATCATTACCTTGTAGGAGCGGGCTTCGGACAGAGAAATCATATTCTCGCCGTTTTCGGAAACATTCTGGAAGGTACCTGTCACGACTGCGGCAGCGGCTGCATCATCTGCGATAGCAACGGGAGCCATCTGCAGTGCCAGAGCCAGCACCAGCGCCATGCTGATACGCTTCATGGTTTTGCGGTTCATATTATTCTCCTTTTGGAAATAATTATGTGATTTTATACACGGATAAATTATATCACTGCTGCAAGAAAAATGCAATAGCTAAAAATGAATTGAAATCTATTAAATAATCCGTTGTTTTATCTATTTTCATCAAAATTTTCTAACTTCTCTCCCCATATGCAAAAAGAAAACGGCTGCCGGCAGGACTTTTCTCTGCCATCCTTCCGGCAACCGTGTTTTCTTAAGCTGTATATTCTTTGTATATTTATTCGTTATTATTCCCCGAACAGTTCCAGATACCGCTTCATCTGCTGTTCCGTGGGCTTATAGTCCGGGTGCGAGCAGCAGGGCAGATCGGGTTCGGTACCGTCGGTCAGGTAATACGGGATATGCCGGTCGTTTTCGTACTTCTTCCGCCATTCTTCGCAGTGGAAATCCGGAATTTCGTAGGGCTTGCCCCCTTCCAGCATGGAGCGGTGGGAGAGAATGGCTGTGGAAGACATGGCAACGGCAGCGTGTACATGGAAGGGATGTTCCGGCTGTCTGCCTTCTTCGATGCATTCCAGGAACATTCTGGCAGTCAGGTAGTCCCCGCCGCCGTGACCGCTCTTTTTGATGAGTTCTTCGTCCTTGTCGTTCCAGCTGGGTTCGTAGCAGCTGACCTCGTCTGCTCCTTCCGGCTTGGTCCATCCGTTGTACCGCAGCATGACCTTGGAACCCATGCCCCGCAGGTTTTCAATCTGTCCTTCGGTACCGCAGATCCGATAGGCATTGTGGTGACCGCCGAACGCTGCGCACCCGGTAATCCGGAAAACGGAACCGTCGTCGTTCTGGGTCATGATGAGTGCGGCACGGTCGCCGTCATAGCTGGCGTTGGGTACGTCTCCTTCCACAGGCGCATAGGCACAGAACGCCGTAACGGTTCTGGGAGTAGCGCCGGTGGCACGCATAACCGGGCCGAGAGAGTGGGTAATATAGTAGGTGCGGGGCAGCCAGTTCCGCCAGTGCTTGCTGAAATAATTGTATATTCTCTTGAAGTTTATGTCATTGGGGTCACCGGGATGGTTGTATTCCCCTTCGGCGTACAGAATCTTCCCCAGGGTACCGCCCTTTGCGATCCGGTACATTTCCCGGTTGAAGATCATCTGCGGGTAATTTTCCGCCAGCATATACACCACATCCGGATGCTTTTCCGCCGCACGGATCAGCTCCACCCCTTCCGCCATGGTGCCGTTGCTGATGCATTCGGAGAACACATGGATACCCTTTTCCATACAGCGGATGGCATAGGGGGCGTGTTCGTGGAAATAGTTGGCCAGAATCACGGCGTCCATATCGTGTTCGATAAAGGCATCAAAGGAATCGTATTCCGTGATCCCATCTCCCAGACGCTTTACCGCATTCTTCCGCCGTTCTTCGTGGAAATCACAGACGGCGGTGATGGTGCATCCCAGATACTGGAAATTGGCAGCAATATCCGCCCCTCTCCCTGCGCCGAATACGCCGATTTTCAAAGCTTTCATAATAGCTCCTCCCCGGTAAGACCGATTCATTGGTTTCAGATTCACTGGATTCTTCTGTCCCCATTATAGCATACCCGGCCGGATATGTCAAGAAATCTATAAAAACAACCGTATTTTTCGTGCAGTTTATCCACATACATTTTTACAGTATATGCATGGAATTTTCAGAAATTCATCTGATGCTCTTGCAATTCTCTCACGGATATGGTAGCATAAAAGCAGACAGTATCCATCCCGGAGGAGGTATACCATGACACATATCCAGAAGGCACCGGAGACCATGAATTCCAAAGAACGGGTGCTGAAAACATTCAACTTTGAAAAGACCGACCGTGTTCCCATTGACTATTCTTCCAATCCCACCATCCACATGGCGTTCTGCCGGGAGCTGGGCATTCCGGACGGAAACTACGGCGCCCTGTTTGAAGCCCTTGGGGTGGACTACCGCACGGCATGGCCCCGGTACACAGGCCCGCTGCTGTTTCCGGAAATCGAAGGCTGTGCCGTGGATCCACAGTACGGCTTCTATACCCGCTGGATTCCCAACAAAAACGGCGGATACCACGATTTCTGTGAATTTCCGCTGAAAGATGCCGATCCGGAGACCATTTTTGCGTTTCCGGTGCCGGATGCGGACAATTATGATTATGATACTGCCCTCGAACAGCTGAAAAGCCAGAGTGACTATGCCCTGTACGTGGGCAATCCGGGGGTCGGGGACATCATCAACTCCATCGGACGGGTCATGGGCATGGAGGACACGCTGGTGAATCTGGCCCTGGAAGACGAAGCCACGCTGGATCTGGTGAACCGGAAGGTGACGCTGGAACTGCGGATCATGGAACGGCTGCTGTATAAAGCCGGCGGTCTCGTGGATTTTGTCTGGATCGGGGAGGATCTGGGAACGCAGATTGCGCCCATGATTTCCCCTGCCCTGTACAATACGGTTCTGCGCCCCCACCACCAGAAGTTCATTGATCTGGCTAAGGCGTATCATCTGCCGGTGATGGTACACACCTGCGGCAGTTCCAGCTGGGTGTATGAGGACTTCATTGCCATGGGTGTGAATGCAGTGGACACCCTGCAGCCGGAAGCGGTCAACATGGCTCCCCGGTACCTGAAAGAACACTTCGGCGGGCGGCTTTCCTTCCACGGATGCATATCCACGGCAGGTGCGCTGGCCTACGGCACCACGGAAGAAGTGGAAAAGGTGGTACGGGAAACGCTGGAAATCATGATGCCCGGCGGCGGATACCATTTCTCCCCCACCCACATGATCCAGGACAACACCCCTGTGGAAAACATTGTGACCATGTACCAGTGCGCCCACCGGTACGGACGGTACTGATTCTATTCCCACAGAACAAAATCCTCCCATGGTTTTCAAGGCCACAGGAGGATTTTTCTTGTTATCGGAGATTCACGGATCAAAGCGCATACCACTTGTATTCCGCACCGGTTTCCAGATCATGCCAGGTAAACAGGCCATCCTCGTACAGCATATAGCTGTGGGGGCTGTTTTCCTTGGGGATGGAGGTGGAGCCGGGATTGAGATGGATGTATCCGTCCGTCACTTCCGCCAGCGGCACATGGGTATGCCCGGTGAGATATACCGTTCCGGCGGTCATCTTCGGCACTTCCCTGTGTCCGTGGGAGAGGTACATGGTCACTTTCCCGTCGCAGAGCACACCGTAATCGGCGGATACCGGGAAGGACAGCACCATACCGTCCACTTCGGACTCACAGTTGCCCCGGACGCAGATGATTCTGTCCGCCAGAGGATTCAGCAGTTCGATCACCGCTTTGGGTGCGTATTCGTCCGGCAGGTCGTTCCGGGGGCCGTGGTACAGGATGTCGCCCAGAAAAATGAGCTTATTCGCACCGGAGGCGGTAAATGCTTCCGTCAGTTTCCGGCACCAGTATGCGGAACCGTGGATATCGGATGCGATGAGCAGTTTCATATCTTAGCCGAGATTGTACTTGGCCAGCTTTTCCCGCAGGAAGTCAACAGCCATAGCGATGTCCTTTTCGGGAGCGTCGCCGCATTCCCGTTCGATGGTCAGGAAGCCGTCGAAACCGGCAGCAGCCAGAGCAGGCAGGTATACGTCGAAATCAACGCCGCCCTTGCCCAGAGGCAGTTCCAGATATTCGTGACCCATCTTGGCCAGTTCAGCGTGGTGCAGTGCTTCTTCGCCTACAACGATTTCGCCTTCAGCAGGCTTGTGCAGCTTGATACCGTCCTTGGCATGGGTGTGCACAACGTACTTGCCGATGTACTTCAGCGCGTTTTCCGGACGGTCACCGGCTACCATTACCAGGTTGGCAGGGTCAAAGTTGACACGAACGCCGTTTGCGCCCAGGCTGTCCAGGAAGCCGCCCAGCACTTCGCCGAATTCGGGACCGGTTTCCAGAGCGAAAGCAGAACCGATGGAGTCCGCATATACAGCCAGTTCACGGCATGCCTTGCGCATAATTTCCTTCTGTTCGCATTCTTCCACGGGAACCTTGTGGATGTGGGTGGTTACGATGTCGCATTCCAGCTTCTTGGCGATGTCCAGAACTCTCTTGGACTTTTCGATCATTTCGTGGTTTCTTTCAGGGTTGTCGAAGCCGTAGCCGAAGTCACCGCAGATGGCGGAGAACACCAGGCCGTTGGACTTCACGATGTCCAGAGCTTCCTTGATCTGTGCATCGGTCCAGTTCAGTTCTTCACCGGTAGCGTACTTCTGGATCCCGGCTACGCCCAGAGCTGCAGCCTTTTCCACGCCGCCTCTGAAACCAAGACGGAAAGATTCAACCATTGCGCCAATTTTCATTTGTATATCCTCCTTGGGGATAATAAATTATTTTTGGATGTATGTACAGGCAGGTTGCCGTTGTACCGTGTCGTGGGGTGTATATTTCTTACTTCTTATTTCTGATTTCCTGCTTTACCCGAACCATGCCTGCAGGAAGGATGCCAGCGTGCCTTCGTAGGAAGCCTCCGCCAGAAATTCCATCCCGCGCTGATTGCCCCAGCTGTAGTAGATGATGGTTCTGCCGTTGTATTCGCACAGTTCCACGTCGCTGTTGTTGATATCCAGCGCATCGGCAATCTGCTGCTGTTCTTCCGGCGTCAGGAAGGGATTGGCAATCTGCTTG
>JAFQGY010000356.1 GCA_017415325.1 Clostridia bacterium | reverse complement strand
CCGAAATTCACTGCATAGCTGGGCAGCCAGGGTTTTGTTGGGCGCCAGTACAAGAGCCGGCCGGTTCATTCGGGCAATGACGTTGGCCATGGTGAAGGTTTTCCCGGAGCCGGTGACGCCAAGGAGGGTCTGGTATTTCATGCCCCGTTCGATGCCTTCGCAGAGCTTGTCAATGGCCTGGGGCTGGTCGCCGGTGGGGGCGTAATTGGATCGGAGGTTGTAGATAGACATAAACACCTCGTATTGGTTCAGATAAGAAATAAGAGGGCAGATAGAAGGGGAAGCGGAGGAGGAAAATCAGAACACATGGCTCAGTCCCGGGTAGTCGAAGCTGATGGGGCGGATGCCGTTGACGAAGCGGATGTAGTAGGTGCGGGTCTGCTCGTCCACCCGTTCCACGATGCCTTCGCCGAATGCCTTGTGCCGCACCTGATCGCCGGGGTTATATGTGGTGGATTCTGTTTTGTCAAAGACCCTTGCCTGCACTTCCTGTTCCTTTCGCAGTTCTTCCGGAATCTCTCCCACCATGTCCAGCAGCGCCGGGTCTATATCGGTGAGGAACCGGGAGGGTACCTTGGAGAATCCCTTGACCCCGAAGCCTTCGCTTTCCGTCATCCAGAGCCGGTTCTTTGCCCGGGTCATGGCCACAAAGCACAGCCGCCGTTCTTCTTCCAGCGCTTCTTTCTTCCGTTCCTCCATGCTTCTGGCCGAAGGGAAGATCCCCTCTGTCATTCCCACCAGAAAGACTCTGTCAAATTCCAGTCCCTTGGCGGTGTGGATGGTCATGATCTTCACGCAGTCCCCGGCGTCTTCCGCATCGCTGTCCCGCAGCAGGGTGATGTGCCGGAGAAAATCGGTCAGGGTCAGGGGTTCGCCGAAGTCCGCTTCCTGGGTGACGATGCTCCGCAGCAGTTCCGTCACGTTGTCCAGCCGCTCGATGTCCCCGCTTTCCCGGATGTACAGCTCATACCCGGTGTCGTGGAGAATCCGCTGCAGCAGTTCCGAAACGGAGGTGTCCGCCCGTCTTTCCCGGAGGGATTCCATGGCCTCCACGAAGGTTTTTGCCCCGGTTCCTTTGAACATCTCCGTACCGCACAGGGCTTTCAGACTGTCGTACAGGGACAGCCCGTGATCCGCCGCATACACGGAGAGGGCCTGCAGCTTGACCTTGCCGATTTTCCGCCTGGGCATGTTGATGATCCGCTTGAAGGACAGATCGTCCGCCGGGTTGTCCGTAAGGCGCATGTAGGACAGCACATCCTTGATTTCCGCCCGTTCGTAGAATCCCACCCCGCCGTAGACGGTATAGGGGATGTTCTTTTCCAGAAAGCCCTGTTCCACAAAACGGGAGACAAAATTTGACCGGTACAGCACGGCAAATCGCTGTATTTCCCGCCGCCGATCACATGGGCCTTGATCTGTTCCGTGATATAGGTGATTTCTTCCTTGTCGTTTTTCGCATGGAGATACGTGACCTTTTCCCCGCCGGATCTGTGGGGCACAAGCGCTTTTTCCACCCGGTTCATATTCTTGGCGATCAGGGAGTTGGCGGCATCCAGTATGGGCGGCAGAGACCGGTAGTTTTCTGCCAGAATCACGTCGGAGGCGGCAAGGCCGTACTGGTTCTCGAAACAGGGATTGTTCAGCCAGCTCTCGAAGTTCACGATCACGTCCATGTTGGCGCCCCGCCATTCGTAGATGTTCTGGTCGGGATCCCCCACCACAAACAGATTCCGGTTGGTTTCGGAGAGCCGGCGGATCAGCTTGAATTCCTTGGCGGTGATGTCCTGAAACTCGTCCACCATGATGTAGCACAGCCTTGCCTGCCACTTTTCCAGCACCTCCGGGAAGGTCCGGAACAGGTAGATGGTGAAGTTGATCAGATCGAAGAAGTCCAGCCCGAAATACTTCCGCTGTTTTTTGATGTACCGGAAAATGATCTCGTCGGAGGGCTTTTCGGAGGTCAGGGTGTCGTAGTCGAAATCTGGGTCGGACAGGTAGGAGACATAGGTGATCAGGTTTTTGTAATACCGGATCTGGTCGATCATGAACTTGAAGGACGCTGTGTCCATTTTGATGCCCATCTCGTCATAGACCTCTTCCAGAATCTTCTTCTGGTCCACGTTGTCCAGTACGATGAAATTCTCCGGATAGAACAGTTTGGAGATCTCCTCCCGCAGTACCCGGGTGCAGAAAGCATGGAGGGTAGCTACAAACGATGTGTCAAAACAGTCCCCCAGCATGGACTTGATCCGCTTTTTCATTTCGTTTGCGGCTTTGTTGGTGAAGGTGATGCAGAGGATGTTGGAGGGCGAGATGCCGTATTCGTTCACCAGATACGCATACCGGTGGGTCAGGGCTCTGGTTTTCCCGGTACCGGCCCCGGCGATGACCCGGACATACCCTTCCGTAGCGGTGACGGCCTGCACCTGGGACGGATTCAGATTGGCAAGAAGATCCGGCATAATTCCCTCCGATGTGAATTGGACATTTGTTCTTTTATTATAGCACACCCGGAACGGGATGTAAAGGGAAATGGAAATTTTGTTCCGACAAATCTTGCGGAGATGGTGAATAAACCAAAATAACACTGGAAATTTTGGCAAAATATCGGATTGATTCCGGTAGAATGGCATGCTATAATAAATCAACCGAATGTTCACTTGAGAAAAGGAGAAAACTATGATGACAAAGAAACAGAGAATGCTATCCCTCCTGATGGCAGTCCTGCTGACCGGCGGTGCCATGCTTTCCTGCGGCAGTACCGAAGTACAGGAAACTGCTGCAGCCGGTACGGAAACGGTAATCGAGGAAACCGGTGAAGCCAGACTGGAATCCGGGCTGCCGGCGTCTGATCTGGAAGGGTACAACATCACATTTTTCGGTAAGGATGTAAATGGGGTATGGGAAGAAGAAACTACAGGGGATGTGGTGGTGGATTCCGTATACAACCGGAATGTTCTGCTGGAAGATATGTATAATTTCAAGATCACCGAAGTACTGGCAGGCAACCAGGAATACGCCATCACAGAAGCCCTGCAGACCGTACAGGCCGGGGATGATGCCTATCAGGTGCTGATGGACGGGGGCAACCGGTTTGTCCAGTTCATTCAGGGCGGCATGATGTACGATATGAACACACTGAAGTATCAGGACTACACCAAGCCCTGGTGGTACAAGAACCTGAACGAAGGGGTTTCCCTGAAGAACAAGCTGTTCATGTCCGTGGCAGCCTTTATGCTGACCTCCTATACCCAGGTGTACCATCCCATCGTGAATGCGGATCTGGCAAAGGATCTGGGGGTAGACAAGGCGGATCTGTACCAGTCCGTACGGGACGGGAAATGGACCATCGACGAGTTTGCCGAGCTGTGCCATTTGGGCACCTTTGACATCAACGGGGACGGCCTGCTGAACCATCTGGACCAGTGGGGCTTCCAGACCGAGGCCTACGGCGGATATGCCCTGGCACTGGGCGCCGGCTACCGGATTGCCGACAAGGATGAAAACGATATTCCCTTTATCAGTGTAGCGGAAGAAACCTCCATTGACCTGTGGGACAAGCTGTGCTCGCTGATCTTCTCCGAAAAGGAAGTGTTCCTGGCTACCCAGAACATCACCGGCGTGGAAAGCACCTGGAACACCTCCTCCACCATGCGCAGCGAAGGTCGTGTGCTGGTTTCCCTCGGTGCCCTGAGCGCAGGGATGCGGAATCTGGAATACGACTATGCCGTGCTGCCTTCCCCCAAGCGGGACGAACAACAGGAATTCTACTATCACACCGGTTCTTCCTGGAATACTCCCATGCTGGGTGTGCCGGTTTCCGTACAGGTACCGGATACCGTTTCCTTCATTCTGGAAGCCATGGCATATGAATCCTACTACAGCGTTCTGCCGGACTTCTACAGCAACTATCTGGAAACCAAGCTTGTCCGGGACCAGGACTCCATCGAAATGCTGGAAATCATCCACAGCTCCATGTTCTATGATGCCGGGGCCGTGTACAACTGGGGTGCGTTCCTGGGCGCTGCATATAATGTAGTTACCAGCGGCACCAACAATCTGGTGACCGTGGCAGCTTCCAAGATGAAATCTGCGGAAAATGAAATGCAGACACTGCTGAACGAAATCGGAGACTGACAAAAATCCTGACTGCCTCTTGACAATCCGCCGGGGATGTGCTATACTACTCATATCTATTGATACCCCAAAAGCATGGATGGGAAGCAGTACGCTGACAGAGTCTGTCCCAGAGAGCGGGAGACGCTGAGAACCCCGCACAGAACAGCAGCCGAAGTAGTCCCGGAGCCGCCCTGCGGAAGTTTCACACAGGATCCCTGTGGCAGAATGTGTACGCAGAGCCGGGTTCTCCCGTTACAGAGAAAGGGATATATGTCCCCATAAGTGCGCCTTCACCGGGCGAAATCGGGTGGTACCGCGTAAAACTGCGTCCTGATGTCGATTCTGTCGATGTCAGGACTTTTTTTGTCCAATGAAAAACACAAAAAATGAGGTAATACAATCATGAAAAGAGAACTCCCCAAGACTTATGACCCGTCGGATTTCGAGGGTCGGATTTATCAGTCGTGGTGTGACCAGGGGCTCTTTACCCCCAAGATCGACCACAGCAAGCCCCACTATTCCATCGTCATTCCCCCGCCGAACATCACCGGTCAGCTGCACATGGGTCACGCACTGGACAACACCCTGCAGGACATCCTGATCCGGTACAAGAGAATGAAGGGCTTCTCCACCCTGTGGCTCCCCGGCACAGACCACGCGTCCATTGCCACCGAAGCCAAGATCGTGGAAGCCATGCGCAAGGAAGGCCTCACCAAGGAAGACCTGGGCAGAGACGGATTCCTGACAAGAGCATGGGCATGGAAGGAACAGTACGGCGGACGGATCATCGAACAGCTGAAGAAGCTGGGCTCCTCCTGCGACTGGTCCAGAGAACGGTTCACTCTCGATGAAGGCTGCTCCAAGGCCGTTCGTGAAGTATTCCAGAGACTGTATGACAAGGGCCTGATCTACCGTGGGGAAAGAATCATCAACTGGTGTCCCCACTGCAAAACCTCCATCTCCAATGCGGAAGTGGACTACGAAGAACAGAAGGGCCATTTCTGGCACATCCGGTATCCTCTGGTTGGCGGCGGCGGATATGTGGAAGTTGCTACCACCCGTCCCGAAACCATGCTGGGTGATACCGCCGTTGCCGTAAACCCCGCTGACGAACGGTACAAGCACCTGATCGGTTCCTACTGCGTTCTGCCGCTGGTGGGCCGCCGGATTCCGATTGTGGCCGACGAACATGCCAAGCTGGACAAGGGTACCGGCTGCGTAAAGATCACCCCCGCCCACGACCCCAACGACTTTGAAGTGGGCAAGAGATGCAGCCTGCCCATGGAAGTGGTGCTGACCGAAGACGCAAAGATCACCGAAAACTATCCCAAATACGCCGGCATGGACAGATACGAAGCCCGCAAGGCCATCGTGGAAGACCTGAAGGCAGGCGGATATCTGGCCGAAATCGAAGACCTGAACCATGAAGTAGGCACCTGCTACCGCTGCGGCACCACCATCGAACCCATGATTTCTCTCCAGTGGTTCGTTCGTATGGTACCCCTGGCAGAACCCGCCATCGAAGCAGTCCGTGACGGCAGAACCAAATTCGTTCCCGAACGGTTTGACAAGAACTATTTCCACTGGATGGAAAACAGCCAGGACTGGTGTATTTCCCGTCAGCTGTGGTGGGGGCACCGGATTCCCGCCTACTACTGTGACGACTGCGGCGAAACCGTGGTTGCCAAGGATGGATGCGAAGTTTGTCCCAAGTGCGGAGGCCACATGACCCAGGACCCCGATACCCTGGATACCTGGTTCTCCTCTGCGCTGTGGCCCTTCTCCACCATGGGCTGGCCGGACGAAACCGAAGATCTGAAATACTTCTATCCTACCAATACTCTCGTAACCGGGTACGACATCATCACCTTCTGGGTATCCCGTATGATCTTCTCTGCGCTGGAATACACCGGTCAGGTTCCCTTTGATACCGTCCTGATCCACGGTCTGGTGAGAGACGCACAGGGCAGAAAGATGTCCAAGTCTCTGGGCAACGGGATCGACCCGCTGGAAATCATCGACAAGTACGGCGCAGACGCCCTCCGGTTTGCTCTGGCAACAGGGAACAGCCCCGGAAACGACATGCGCTTCTCCGACGAAAAGATCGAAGCAGCCAGAAACTTTGCCAACAAGCTGTGGAACGCTGCCCGGTTCGTGATGATGAATCTGGAAATCGACTCCATCGAGCTGCCGGCAGAGGACGAACTGGCCCTGGCCGACAAGTGGATCCTGACCAAGTTTGCCGACTGCGTGAAGTCCGTGACAAACAACATCGAAAAGTACGAAATCGGCATCGCTCTGTCCTGCCTGTACGACTTCATCTGGGACGTATACTGCGACTGGTACATTGAGCTGACCAAGTCCGCACTGCAGGATAAGGGTTCTGCCCGTTCCATCGCCGCCCAGAAAGTTCTGGCATACGTGCTGAGAGAAACCCTGAAGCTGCTGCATCCCTTCATGCCCTTCATCACCGAAGAAATCTATCAGGGGCTGCCCGGCGAAGAAGGTTCCATCATGACGGAGTCCTTCCCGGAAATCGAAAACATTCCCACCTTCCCCGAAGCAGAAGGCATGGAAAAGGCAATCGACGCCATCCGTGCCATCCGTGCCCGCCGTGCGGAAATGGGCGTTGTTCCCTCCCGGAAGGCAAGCGTATATATCACCACCAAGTATGCGGACATCTTCGCAGAATGCACACCGTACTTTGAACGTCTGGCATCTGCCGCATCCGTAACCCTGGTGGACAGCTATGCCGACGACACCGCCGTACAGATCATCACCGACGCTGCCGCCATCTACATTCCTCTGGCCGACATGATCGACTTTGCCGCCGAACTTGCCAGACTGGAAGGGGAACTGAAGCAGGTGGAAAGCGAAATCACCCGTGCCAACGCCAAGCTGGCCAACGAAAGCTTTGTTGCCCGTGCCCCCAAGCAGGTTGTGGACGGCGAAAAGGCCAAGCTGGAAAAGTATCTGGAAAAGAAGTCCGGCGTGGAAGCGGCTTTGGAACAGATCAGAGGCATGATGAAGTAAGAAGTCAGAGATAAGAAGTAAGAAATATTTTGCGAAAAGCGTCTTTCCTTTTGAGGGAGGGCGCTTTTGCGATTGTATTGGATGGCAGATAATATTGTATAAATAGTTTTTTCTTGTGAATATATGCAAATAATAGATTGTCTATTGACACAGATACCGGAATGCGGTATGATTATACCAGTACCCATTACAGACGAAAAGGAAACGATTGCCATGAAAAAACGCCTTCTTGCCCTGTTTATCGCCATTCTTGCCGCACTGCCGCTGACTGCCTGCGGAAACGGACAGACTGCCGAAACCACAGCCGACACCGCTGCTGCCGAAACCGAAACTGCCGTGGAAACCGAACCTTCCTTCGATCCCATGCTGGAAGCGGTGGACTACGGCGGAGAAGATTTTGTGATTCTGTACAACTACGGCAACGATCTGGAACCCAACAAGGATTTTGTGGGAGACACCCTCACCGGAGAAATCGTCAATGACGCCATTTACAACCGTACCATTTCTCTGGAAGACAAGTACAATGTGAAGATGGTGTATACCATGCTCAAGGGCGACGGGGAAGTAGGGTCTGCCATCCAGAAGGCTGTGACTGCCGGGGACTCCACCTATGCCGCCGCCGACATCAATGCCCAGTTCTGCATCCAGCAGGCCAGCAAGGGCAACCTCATGGAACTGCGCCGCCTGCCCAACATCAACCTGTCCCAGCCCTACTGGAGTGACACCATGCTGGAAGGCAGCTCCATCTGCGGCAAGAACTACTTCACCTTCTCCGATATCAATATCCATGCCTACGGTGCTACCCCCTGCATGATCTTCAACAAGGTGGTGCATGAAAACCATGGGCTGGAAGATCTGTACGAAATCGTACTGGACGGCAGATGGACCTTCGACAAGGCATGTGAGCTGATTTCCGCTGTGACCGCTGACCTGGACGGGGACGGAAAAATCACCAAGGACGACACTCTGGGTCTGATTGCCAACAACTTCTGCGTGGACTGCTTCATTTCCGGTACCGGCTTCCGGATGATCGACAAGGATGAGGAGGACCTGCCGGTACTGATGATGTACACCGAGGAATTTGCAAACATCATGGACGGGATCAAGAATCTGCTGTCTGTGGAAACCGGTTCCTTCCTGGTGGACCGCACCAGCACCCAGACCGAAGCCAGAGAATACTGGACGGAATGGGCCATTACCGAAGACCGCGCCCTGTTCTGGGTGGGCAATATCAAGTGCGTGGAACGGATGCGTCAGTCGGAATCCGACTTTGGTGTGGTTCCCATGCCCAAGGCCAGTGAAGCCCAGGAAAACTATGCCATCCATGTGCAGGCCAACATCGGCACCATGCTCTGCTTCCCCATCACCCTGCCGGACGCCGATATGGTCAGCCGGATCATCGAGGATATGGCGTACATCTCTTATGAAACCGTTATGCCCGCCTACATGGACGTATGTATCGACGGGAAGACCATCCGGGACGAAGAATCCCTTGCCTGTCTGGAAATCATCCGTACCTCCTACTACTGTGACCTGGGCTTCATGTTCCAGCAGCTGGGCGTAAACGTACTGGGGCAGATGCGGGATTATGTCACCAACAACCGTACCGACTTCATGTCCAAAATGGCTGCCAGTGCCAAGAGCTGGGGCAACGCCGTTACCAAGATTGCCGCGACTTTTGCGGATGCGGAAGCGTAAACATATCCCCGGAAATTTTCTTTCCCCTGCAGTTTTCCGCTGTGGGGGTTTTTCTTTCCGGGGGATGCACAGGGCTTTTCCATACCAAAATTTTACCTCTGAATATGCCCCAATATTCTTGACTTTTCCCCCTCTTCCGTGTATAATAGATACAGCAAAGTATACCCACTGAAAAATGAATCTGCCGCACAGACTGCTGTGCCTTATATATAGATATAGAGAAAGGTATGGTACTCCTTCGTGAAAAATCATATCATACTGGCCGTCCTGCTGCTTCTCTGCCTGATCCCCACAGGCGTGGCCATCAACAGCTACAAGGAAACCCAGAATGCCCCTGTTGACGAAAAAACAGCGGTACGTCTGTCCATAGATGACGTAAACGGAAAGAACTATCTCTTTGAGAAGAGTACCGGAGAAGATGCGGAGAATATGATCCTCTTCTTCCTGAATATGCAGAAAAATGCAACCAAGATCGTTGCCCTGCCGGATTCCCTGACCGGGGAACAGTATTTCAAGGTGACCATCTCCAACAGCGTCAAGGACAACAGCTACCAGTATTATTTCGACCCCAACCCCCAGGCCTGCTACTTCGTGGATCCGGACGGGCTGGTATACCAGATTGCGGAACAGGACGCCCGTGAATTCATCGGTACCGAATATGCGGAGAGCATCTATGAAGCCGCTGCCATGCCGGTGCTGACCCTGTCCGGTGACCATACCGTTTCCCCCGATACTGCGGAATGGCGGTACAAGAACTACACCGGGGAATACGTAATCTCCGATACCTCTTCCATGGTGTCTGCCGATGTGGAAAACTATTCGCTGGAAGGCGGGTTTGAGCTGCTGTTCGACCAGGATCCCGACTACTTTGCCGTAAAGATCCAGAACGATGCGGGTGAGCTGATCTACGATGGTATGTACGCCGATCTGAACACCACATTCTCCTTTGAAGCCAACACAAAACTGCACATCGATGTGATTGCGGAATGGTATGACGACCCGGAACGCTCCTACTGCGGGGATCTGACCTACCGGTTCACCAGCCTTGTGACCGCCCCGGCGGAATTCTATCTGGGGATGGATAGCGTGGAGCCCGGCCGTTTCGTGGCTGTTACGGCGCTGAACATCCTGAATCCCGACAAGATCCAGTTTACCTGTGAACCCTCCATCGGCTTCATGCCCACCTTCTACATGGAAGGCGAGTATGCCGTGGCGCTGATCCCGATCCGTACGGATGCTGCCCCCGGGGACTACACCATGACCTTCACCTACGGCGGAACCACGCAGGATGCGCACCTCAAAGTGGAAAAGCCGACCTTCGGTGGTGCTTCCAAGGTCAGCGTGTCCTCCACCCTGCTGAATCTGTACAGAACGGAAGACACCATCGCCGCCTTTGAAGATCTGGTGGCGGAACTGACCGCTTCCTCCGAACCTACCCGGTACTTCTCCGGCTACTTCATGGAAGGTCTGGGCGGTGTCAACGGCAAGCCCGGCGCCCGTCTGATTCTCCGCGGGTTCGGGAAGGAAATTGTCATCAACGGTGACACTTCCAATACCTACCGGAACAACGGCGTAACCAATTCCGCTCTTGCCGGAACCGGTGTATATGCCGCCAACGCCGGGAAGGTAGTCTATGCAGGCGTGCTGGACTATACCGGCAACATTGTGGTAATCGACCACGGCTTCGGCCTGAAAACATGGTACTACAACATGGGCAGCTACAGTGCACAGGTAGGAGATATGGTACAGCGCGGCGACCAGATCGGTACCTGCGGCAACACCGGCTTTGCTCCCTTTGACAGCGGCGTACAGATCGCCATGTCCGTGGGGAACCAGTTCGTATGTCCGTATGACACCTGGAGTGACAGCGATGACGTCGGTAAGGTGCTTATCTGGGGCATTGAGGAAAAATAAGAGATCAGAAGTAAGAAATCAGAAATGGGTAAAGAGCGTCTCTCCGGTGGACAGGGGGACGTTCTTTTTGTGTGTATGGAGGGCATGGGGAAAAACCGAAAGGACTTTCTCTCGGAAAATATTTCTTATTTCTGATTTCTTATTTCTGATTTTTCTTGACAAATCTGACGGTTTCGTGTATACTAATGGGCGCAGGGTATGCCTGTCCGTTGCGTGTCATGTTGCCGAAAGGTATTGGCATGAGGAAAGTCCGGGCCCCGCAGGGCAGGATAACGGATAACGTCCGCCGGAGGTAACTCCCGGGAAAGTGCAACAGAAATAGCCTACCGGAGTCTTTATGGCTCCCAGGGCTCCATGAGGGCTCTGAGAGATCTTCGGATCTTTTGGTACAGATGGAAAGGCGAGGTAAAAGCTCACCGGCATGGCAGGTAACTGCGTGCAAATGTAAACCCTATCCGGAGCAACACCGCAGTCGTCCTGTACCTTCGGGTACACTGTCGGCCCGGCAGAGCGGCGCAGGTGGCTTGAGGCGTGCCGGCAACGGTCGTCCCAGATAGATAACGGACAGGGATGGTTTCGGCCGTCCCCAACAGAACCCGGCTTACAGACATACCATGCATCCTTGCAGATACAGACCTGTCTTTGTGATGGGTCTTTTTATTTTTGTTCATACTATGTACATGTGGTGTTTACAATGCTGCAGGGTACATATGGTATAATAAATCAACTATTTCAGAAAAAACGGAGAACGGAAATATGAAGAAAAGAGTCTTTTGCCTCCTTTTGTCGATGCTGCTTCTGACAGGCTGCGGCGGGGGGAATGCGGAAACCGAAACCACAGCGGAATCTGCTGAAACATCGGCGTCGGAAGTGCCCGAAGAAACAGAAACGGAAATTTCCGACGACCTGCCGGATACGGATTACGACGGGTATTCCTACCGGATCCTGTGTGACAACGAATACATCCGGTTTATCCATGTCACCGAATCCACCGGGGAAGCCATCAACGACGCTGTGTTTGACGCCAATGCCAATGTGATGGAACGGTTCAACGTGAAGCTGGAGCAGCTCATCCATTCCAGCTGGACGGAGGGGAACGAAGTACGTACGCTGATCCTGTCCGGGGACGACGCCTTCGATCTGGGTACTATCCATGACTGTACGGCTGGGAACCTGTCTCTGGAAGGCCTGTTCCACAATCTGTACGATGTGCCCCACCTGAATTTTGAAAAGCCCTGGTGGCCCGCATACACCACCGAATCCCTGACCCTGAACGGGAAGATGTACCTGATGTCCAACTATATGTCCTACTACGGCTTCTGGGCTACCCGTACCATGTTCTTCAACATCGATCTGTTCAACGATTTCGGACTGGAATCCCCCTATACCATGGTGAAGGAAGACCGCTGGACACTGGACAACGTGATTTCCATGACCAAGGATGTATATGAAGACACCAACGGTGACGGGACAAGAGACTACGGTGACATTTACGGCTATGCCATGACGGTCCCCTACTGCCTGCTGGAAAACTTCGGTTTTGAAGCATACGGCAAGAGTGCGGACGGCAAAAAGCTGGTGATCGATGTATACAACGATGCCACGGTGGGCTTTATGGACAAAATGTGTGACTGGCTGGCAGGGGATCAGATCGGTACCTGGTATTCTAACACCCACTCCGGCCGGTACAACGAAGACTCCTCCAATACCTGGTTTGCCAACGGAACCGTACTTCTGACCTACGGCGCCATCGGCCATCTGCTGACCGGGCTCATCGACACCGACACCAACTACGGGATTCTGCCCATGCCCAAGCTGGACGAGAACCAGGATCACTTCATCGGCGCCTGCTGTGAAATCCCCGGCATCATTCCCGTATCCGTATCCGACCTGGACCGCACCGGCATGATTGCGGAAGCCATGGCTGCGGAAGGGTACAAGAACATCGTACCTGCATACTACGGTATGGCACTGCGGAGCCGGTATGTCAACGACGAGGACTCCCGCCTGATGCTGGAAATTCTGTTTGAAAACCGTGTGCTGTCCTTCTCCTATATTTACGGGGAAGGTTCCGGCTTCCAGCGCAGTGTGGATGCTGTTCTGTCCCAGGGCGGCAACTTTACTTCCTATTACGAATCCAATCTGGCCAAGCAGCAGACCCGTGTGGACAAAATCAACGCATTCTTTGAAAAGAACTGACCACGCGGAACGGATGCCCAAGCGGTAAAACGCATACGAAAGGAAACCACTATGTTCAATACAGATGCTGTATACCCCTTCTGGAAAACCAGACCGGAACAGGTTTGGGACATGCTGCACAGCCTGCATAAAGGCCGGGTACATACCCTCTGCACCTCTGCCGGAGGACATGAGATCCCCTATGTGACCTACGGGGAAAAGCCGGACTACCGGGGAACGGCCAACTACAACTCTGCCTGCGGGGCAAAAGATCCGGTGTATTATGCCAACCGGGAAGGGAAAAGCCCCACTCTGATGCTCATCGGCGCCACCCACGGACAGGAAGTGGAAGGGGTCATGGGGATCATGAATCTGCTGTCCCTGCTGGAAACCGGGCGGGATCTGCGGGGGATGGAAGTGCCGTCTCTGACAGAGGCCTGGGAAGCATGCGGCTGCCGGTTGGTGATCGTACCCATCTACAATATGGACGGACGGGTGCGCTGTGAACCGGACTCCATGCTGGAAGAGCCGCCGGAATCTCTGCGGTATCACGGACAGGGCACCTGGAAGGACGGTTCCCTCTGCGGCTGGCCGGAATGCAAGACCATTCATCCGCTGAAGGAAGCTGCCGGGTTTCTGGGGGCATACTACAACGACGACGGGGTAAACCTGATGCACGACGACCAGTTCTGCCCCATGGCGGAGGAAACCAGAGCCCTTCTGCGGCTGGCAAGGGACGAAGCGCCGGAATGCGTCATCGGTCTCCACGGCGGCTCCAACTCCACCAACATGCTCCTGCAGCCGGATTATGTACCGGGGTATATCCACAAAGGGGTACATCAGCTGGCACTGGCGGTGGAAGAACTGCAGAAGAAAAACGGACTGAAGTCCTATGTGGTGCCGGAAAAGCAGACGCTGGAAGCCTTCCCGCCCCCGTCCTTCAACCTGACCTCTGCCCTCCACCATGTCTGCGGAGCCATTTCCTCCACCTATGAGTCCAATGAAGGGCTGCTGGACAAGAACCAGTTCACGGCGGAAGAGATTCTG
>JAFQGY010000355.1 GCA_017415325.1 Clostridia bacterium | reverse complement strand
GACGGACAGGAAAGGCATATACCACCATCCGGAAACAGGACAGTGTATGGAAAAACCACATTGAACCGAACTTCGGAAAGCGGTATGTGGATGATATCAGCACAGCGGAAATCAATGACTATCTGGAAAAGATGTATTACACGGAAGGATTGGCATTCCGATATGTGGAAAGCTTCCTGAAGATGTTCTACCTCATTTTCGGACAGGCCTATTCCCGGAACTATCTGGATATGGACACCTACAACAAACTGTGCGTGAACAAAGACATCCGGATCCGTATGCCCCGTCCGAAGGTGGATGAAGAAGACGATGTGGTAGTATACGAACGTGCGGATATGGCTTTGCTGGATGACTACTTCACGGGAACCAATGCGGAAACAGCGTATAAAATCGGCCGGTACTGCGGACTGCGTATCAACGAATGCTATGGTCTAAAATGGACGGATGTTGATTTCCGGAACCGCTGTATCCACGTGGAGCGGCAGATGCAGTATCAGGATGGTATCATCAAACTTGTCCCTCTCAAAACCAAGAATGCCTACCGGACAGTGTACATGAACGATTCTCTGTATACCTATCTGAAGCAGCAGAAAGAACAGATGGAACAGGACAGTCAGTCACTGGCACAGCAAAGAATACAGAACCAGAGTATGATTACCGACACCAATGGTTTGCTTATCTCCTCCTGTGAAATGGTGAATTCCCTGCCCAACGGAAAACTGCAGACAGTGAATTCGATGAAGTATCATTCCCGGATGATATAGAATAAGCTGGGTATCTGTTTCCGGTATCACTACCTCCGACATACCTATGGAACCCGGCTGGCAGAAATGAACACACCCACGCATATCCTGTGCAAGCAGATGGGGCATGGGAACAGCAAGGTGACGGAGCAGTACTATCTGGCGCTGTCCAAGGATGGGGTGGAGATGCTGCAGGAGAAGCTGAATACGCTGTGAGAGAAAGCGGCAATGCGAAAGGACAGGTTTGTGCGGCCTGCCCTTTTTGTGTTATTCAAAATATTTGTCGTACCCGTCCCATCCGGCAAGATATCGGGAAAGGATCATAGCATCACGACGGGTAATCTTTCCATCCTGATCGACATCAGGAAGGGAGGGGAGCTTGTTAGGGCTGTAGTATCCGGAAAAGTACTTTTTGAACTCAGACAGGTTGTCATCGCCGATGTTATCTGTTTTGTCAGTAAACACAGCTGTGGGGTATCCGTTCCAATAGGGTGTTGTCCACCCGGAAGTACCTGCACGATAATAAACGGTAAAGGAATAGTGGGTTCCTTCAAATGCCCTTTCTGCATTTATGGGTGCATCTCCGTAGAAATATGCACTCTTTAATGCAGTACATCCATAGAATGCATTACTCATCAGATGCCGCACATTGGGCGGAAAAGAGATCTCTTTCAGGTATCGGCACTCCATAAAAGCACCGAATGATATTTCCCGCAAAGATTGCGATAAAACAACTTTTTTCAGGTTTGTACATCTGCTGAACGCCTGATTTTCAATTACCGTTACACCGGTACTCATGATAACTTCTTCCAGGGATGTGCAGTCGGAAAAGGCTTCAGGCCCAATTTGCGTGGTTCCCGCAGCAACAGTGTATTTGGTTATATTACTGTTCCGGGGGCATCTGAGCAGAAGCAGTCCTTTTTCGGTGTCATACCGATACAACACACCGTCAATCATCCGGTATCCGGCTGCATTTTCACCTGAAACAACAAATTCACGAAGGCTGCTGATGCTTAAAATCTCATCTGCAATGGCAACTGTTTCCTCCGGAATGATGATTGTGCGGATACTGCTTTGTGAAAATGCGCTATAGGATACCGTATGTGTCATTTTGCCTACGGTAATGGACTGCAGATGGCGGCAATTATAGAATGCCTGATCTTCTATCGTCATGACCGATTCGGCAAATACGACATGTTCTACGAAACTCTTATAAAATGCATAGGTACCGATGGTTTCTGTGTTTTCCAGAATGGTATAGGCAGATCCCTGTCTGGCTGCAGGATATCGTACCAGTGTGTTCGCTTCCAGATAGGTGTCATATGAATACAACACACCGTCCACGGAGAAGAAGCCGATACCGTCGGTGTCTGTTACCTGATATTCCTGAATCGATTCCAGACGAAGAAAATCTTCCGGCAGTTCTGTCACTTCATTGGTCAGAATGATTTTGTCAATCGCCAGATTCAAATAGTCAAACAGATATATATCGAATTCCGGTGTGTTGTTCAGCACAAGTATGTGCAGGGAAGGACAATTTTGGAAAGTGTCCCATGCATAGCGTGTGATGTACTGTGGAAAACCGATGCTTTCCAGTGAAGTACAGTATCCGAATGCAAGCGAAGAAAGCTCTGTCAGATACCTTGGCAGAATGACTTCTGTCAGGGAGGAACAACCATAGAATGCACAGCTGCCGATATCGGTTATGCTGTCCGGCAATACGAAATTCTGCAGAGCGGTACATTTGTTGAATGCATAATTGCCGATCGATTCAATCTTTTCTCCAAACACAATTTCTTTCAGGGAAGAACATCCGCTGCAGGCAGAATCTCCCAGCCAGAGAAGATTTTCCGGGAATACAATGCGGGTAAGGGAACTGCAGTTGCAGAAAGCACCATATGCAATGGATTCTATTGCATCCGGCAATGTAATTTCCTGCAGGGCATAACAGGAATCAAAAGCGGAAAAGTGAATGGAAGTAAGACTTTCCGGCAGCTGAATTTCCGTCATGGCGGTACACTGGCAGAAAGCCATCCCGCCGATGCTGGTTACACCCTCATGCACAACTGCTTTCCGGATGCTGCCAAGATGCTGTTTCCAGGGAATATAGTACACTTCTTCGAAATCATACATTTCCCCGTCTCCGGATATGGTCAGTACTCCTTGATTGTCGATACTCCATGTCAGATTGGGGCCGCAGGTTCCTTCGTCAATGGCAAATGTACCTTCTTTGGGTGTGCGTGTGCCTGTAATGACCAGTTCGCCCGTTACATATTCCACAGTAAACGAGTTGTCCCCATTGTCATTGACATATACATTCACGCCGTCTATGGAAGCGAAAATCTCGCTGTAATCATAGTACATACTGTCATCCGGCAGATAGAATGTATACTCTTTTTCATCCTGTACGGTATTCTTCCCTGTGAAAATATCCGGCAGAATTACTTTGTGATACAGTTCGGCCGCCTTCACCGTGATTTTGGAAGGCAGGAGAATACTTCTTTGCATCCCTCCGTCCTCTCCCACATACTGTGCGGATGTCAGATACAGATCGGCGGAACCCGGAGAATATACTATGAAGGCAAGGGTATACTGTGTTTCTGCCGGCTGTCCCACGGAATCGGTCAGGAACAGTCTGGTACCGGATACAGAGACAGAAGCACCGTGGAGCGTGGATTTTTCTTCCACAAACTGATACCCCTTGGGAATTTCAAAACACAGTTCCGCACCGCTGTGTGCCAGATTGACAGAAACATCCACATACAGCGTATCTTTGACAGTCACATCGGTTGGTGCGGACAGTCCCGTGACAAACCGTTCTGCGGGAACAAATGTGGTTGTCGGATATCCGTTCCATGTCGGGGTTGTCCAGCCGTCGGTTCCTTCCAGAAAGTAGATGGTGAACGCAGCGTTTGTGTTATAAAATACATCGCTATAAAAGCTTGAAGGAGCATTCCCGTAAAAATATGCACATTTCAGGGCAGTACAGCCGGAAAAAGCTTCACGATCAATATAGGTTACGGAAGCCGGAATGGAAATCTCTTTCAGATATGTGCAATTGTAAAAAGCATTATTTTCAATTCTCTGCAGAGTCTCCGGCAAAACGATCTCCTTCAGGGCGGAACAATCATAGAAACAACCATAGGCTATTCGTGTCAGACCTTCATTCAGTTCCACTTTTTCAAGAGAAATGCAGTATGCAAACGCATAGCTTCCCAGTGTCTTGAGCGAAAACGGGAACTGGATATCATATAGATTATCACAACCATAAAATGCATTGCTTCCAATACTTATCAGGCCTTCATTCAGGACAACTTTTTCCAGGGAATCCCTGTTTGCAAATGCAGAATACCCGATACTGTCTGTTCCGGAAGGCAGAACATATTCCGTATCCGTACGTCCGGCCGGATAGTTTTTCAGGGTCAGGGTATCTTTTTCGGAATCATAGAAAAACAGAACACCGTCAATGTCTCTGTACCCATTCCCGTCCTCGTCAAGTACCTCGTAGTCGAGGACTGTAGCTGCTGACGGCATCATAAGAGAATCTTCCGGGATCACCATCCGTGTCACCGGAGAACCGCTAAATAAACTGCCCCCTGTTTTATCGACAGCTTTCCCCCAGATAATCTCTGACAGCACATCGCAATCAGAAAAAGCATATTGGCCGATACTTTTCACAGAACCGGAAATCTCAATGCTTTCCAGAAGATCGCAATTTTCAAAAGCTCGGTCTGCAATCGAACCTGTGCCGTCAATTACGGTATACGAACTGCCCTCTGCCGCCGGAGGATACCGCACCAGCGTATAGGTTTCCAGATAACTGTCGTATGTATACAGAACATTATCGATGGAAACATACCCGTCTCCGTCTATGTCCTCAACAATGATCTCCGATAAGGTTGAGGAATACAATAAACCATCAGGGATCTGTGTTACTGTATCTGCAATAACCAGTTTCTGGATAGGTGTGTTGGAGAGCCAGTTATATCCGGCGGAAAAATCACTGCGAATTGTTATTTCTGTCAATCCATCGCAATCACTAAAAGCTCTAACTCCAATGGAAGTAAGACTCTCCGGGAATGCAACCGATATCAATCCATCGCAAAGAGAAAAAGCATAATCCCCAATGGAAGTAAGACTCTCCGGGAATTCAACCGATGTCAATCCATTACAATCCCCAAAAGCCCAACTTCCAATGGAAGTAAGACTCTCCGGGAATTCAACCGATGTCAATCCATCGCAATTAGAAAAAGCATAATTCCCAATGGAAGTAAGATTTCCATCAAAGACCACATCTATGATTTTATGTCTGCGAGAATACCATGGAGAGCTATCATAAGAGTAATCATCCATCTCCCCATCCCCGGAGATTGTCAGCGTTCCTGTATCCTCCAGTACCCACGTAAGGTTTTCCCCGCAAGTCCCTTCCGCTACCGTTTCTGCAGATGCCGCAGCCGTCAGTATTGCTGTCATGAAAAGCAGCATACCGGCAGCTATATATTTCTTCATACCCTTCATATGTCCTGCTCCTACAATAAATTAATCATACTAATAATTATACGCCGCATCTATGCAAAAGTCAATATAGTACAGGAAATGAACCAAATTTCTCCGGTTCCAAAATCAATCACCCTTTCCCCTATTTCTTATCGTAACCCCGCCATTTCGGTTTTAACCGCCCCCTCTCCCACCGGATTTCGTTCCCAAAAACCGTTTTTGCATCTTTCCGTCTTCTGCGGTATACTGAAACCACCACAGGGAACGGACAACCCGAACCAAAGCCGGAACGAAAGGAACAACACTATGTCAACAAGCGAACTCATCCGCACCATTGAAGAGCTGCAGACTCTGGAACAGCTGATCCGGGAAGCAGAAGCCGAAGCGGAATCTCTGAAAGACAGCATCAAGGCTGTTATGGTGGAAAAAGGTACGGAAGAACTGGAAGCCGGGACACACATTATCCGATACACTACCGTTCTGACCCAGCGGTTCGACAGTATCTCTTTCAAGAAGAAGTACGAAGAACTCTACCGGGCATTTACCAAGCAGACCACCAGCAAGCGGTTTACCATCAGCTGAGAGGGGGGAGTATCATGAAAGAGATCAGCAAGTACAGCCGTCTGGCAATGTATCTGGAAAAGCTCTATGACCGTCTGAACGAAGACTTTTTCTCCGGAGAACTGGAACGGCCTGTCATCACCATACAGTCCACTGCAAGGGCGTACGGACACTACACCCTGTACGATGCATGGAGCGTGAAGAGAGAAGGATACCGGGAACTGAACATCGGCGCCGGTACACTGGACAGACCCATCGAAAACGTCCTTGCCACCCTGCTGCATGAGATGTGCCACCAATACAACGATGTGGTACTGAATGTGCAGGACTGTTCCAGAGGGGGGACATACCACAACAAGCTGTTCCAGAAGACCGCGGAAGAACACGGCCTGACGGTACGGAAAACAGAGAAGTATGGCTACAGCAGAACAGAACCATCGGATGTGCTACTGGAATGGATTTTGAATCATAATATTCAAGAGATTCAGCTGTATCGGAATGATTGGCCGATGATTCCGGTGGTGATACCCGGTGGGGAGACTGCCGGAACAACAGTACATACGGGGAACAAAAACGGTTCCAGACGGTATTGCTGTCCATCGTGCGGGATGATTGTCCGGGCGACCCGGGTGGGGCACGTGATCTGCGGAGATTGCGGGATGGATCTGGAGGAAGGGTAGGGGGAAAGTTTTAGACTGTATAAGGGGGAGAGTAAAGTTTCCACCTTTTTCAGTCAGAATGATATACCACAGTTCGGATAATTTGACACAGTCCATCCTCTGTGGTATACTACCTTACGTAAAAAATACAAACCACATTTGGTTTCCAATTTGGTTTCCAACACATTTCCGGAAGACTGGACACACCCGAAATAACAAGGTATTTCCTTGCGATTTCGCCTATAGCCAAGCGGTAAGGCAGAAGTCTGCAAAACTTTTATTCCCCGGTTCGATTCCGGGTGGCGCCTTGGATAACGAAAGACAGTCTCCAATCGGGGGCTGTTTTTTGTTGCTTTTGGGCAAAAAGAAAGCCTGTCTGTTGTGCAAAATGCCTGCACAAATCAGACAGGAGATTTCGGCTGGTTCCGAAACACGGAAAAATACGATGTCTATTCGGTTTCCAAATTGGTTTCTCAGAATCCGTACATTTCTGTCACACGGCCACGGCTTCCAGCTGACAGCTGTTCCCCCGCTTCAGCTTTTCCCGGCTGAAATAATCGTCGTACAGCCAGTTTTCCAGTTCGTGCTGTCCCAGTACCAGCGGCATGCGGTCGTGGATGGCTTCGATCTGCAGTGTCGGTGCGGTGGTCAGGATCACAGCCCGTTCTTCGCCGTCAAATACATGGGTCATCCCCGCCAGATATACCAGTCCATTGCCGATGTGGTATTTTTTCTTTTCCGGAGACCACTCGTAATACCCGGAGGTGGGAACGGCAATCCGGCGGTTTACCACATCCTCCCGGAAATACCGCTTTTCCATAGCCGTTTCCGCACGGGCATTGATTACCAGAGAGGATTTTTTCACCGCTGGGGGCGCTGCTGTCTCCGAGGGATCGGCCAGTGCACCCGCCAGAGTCAGTCCAACAGTCCGTGTTTCCCGCTTTTCTATCATAGGATACCCCCACCGTACCACTTTGGCCCGAAGAAAATACCCGCCGCCGTACAGTACCGGAATCTCATCTCCGGGAAACACCTCATTCCGCATCAGAAACCGGGCTGTATTCCCTTTTTTCTCCCGTTCAATAATCGCCACAAGTTCTTCGTCTTCAATCCAAGCCTGATACCTTCCGCACATACAGAGCCTCACTCCTACAACAAAGTACTTCTTATTTTCTTACTTCTGATCTCTGATTTTGATTTATGTCCGCTGTACGTCCTGCAGGGAATAGCCGATCCGCCGGGTGGACAGCTTTCCTGCCGCCAGATAGGAGCCGCTGGTGACCGCATGGGTGCCGAACCGTTCCCGGATGCCGTCCATGGTGGATTCCAGCGTCAGCAGCTTGTCCCGCTTTCGGTGGTCCGTGAACAGATCCAGCTGATCGGGGGCATTCTCGCTGTCGATGCCGATGGCCCGGACGGTGATGGAACGCAGGGGCAGCCGCCATGTGTGCTTTCTGCGGAACAGTTCTGCCGCTTCTCCCGCAATCTCTCTGGCCAGCTGGGTTCTGTGGGGCAGCTGACACTGGTATTCCCGGACGGTCATGTCGTTTTCCCGCACCTGTACGGAAACACCGCCGGCACTGAGACGGTTGGCACGGAGCTTTGTCCCCACTTCCTCCGCCAGTTCCTCCAGCACATAGCGCACCTCCGTCTGGTTTTCCAGATCCTGCACAGTGGTGGTGCCGTGGCCGATGGACTTGATGGGATCCGCTTCGTTTTTCCAGAGCACCCGGGAGTTTTCCAGCCCGTTGGCGTACACCCACAGTACCTTTCCCAGTTTTCCCAGCCAGGATTCCAGATATTCCACCTTCATCTGTGCAATATCCCCGATGGTACGGCAGCCGCGGTAGTAGATTTTCCTGTATGTCTTCATGCCTACCCCCAGCATTTCAAAGGCGGGCAGCGGCCACACGATTTCCCGGAAACTTTCGTAGGGGATTTCCGTGACGGCGTCCGGCTTTTTCATATCGGATCCCAGCTTGGCGAAGACCTTGTTGAAGGAAACCCCCACCGAAATGGTCAGCCCGGTTTCCGCTTTTACTGTCCGGCGCAGCTTTTCCGCAATTTCCCGTCCGGAGCCGAACAGATCCCGGCTTGCAGTCACGTCCAGCCAGCATTCGTCGATTCCCATGGATTCGATCTGGTCGGTGACTCTGGCGTAGATCTGCCGCACGATTCTGGAATAGTAGAGGTATTCATCGTAATGGGGTTCTGCGATCACCAGATCCGGGCATTTCACCCGTGCCTGATAGATGCTTTCCCCGGTCTGGATGCCATACTTCCTGGCGAGAGCGTTTTTCGCCAGCACGATTCCATGCCGCTGTTCGGTTTCTCCCCCTACGATCATGGGAACATCCCGGTATTCCGGGTGCTTGATAGATTCCACCGATGCAAAATAATTGTTCAGATCACAGTGCAGGATTGTTCTGGCCTCCATCTGTGCCACCTCCCTTGAACAGCCGAATACAGGATAAATGTTCGGAACGCTTGTTTCTTTCTGCCTATAGTATACACGAACAACG
>JAFQGY010000354.1 GCA_017415325.1 Clostridia bacterium | reverse complement strand
TGCCAGATTGGTGCGGTCAACGTGCAGGATGCCGATGTGTTCCCGGTCTATGGGGGCGTGGAACATGTACAGCTCACCGTTATACAGAATGAAGTCGGAACGGGATTGGCAGTCTTCCACCAGCACCGGGGTTTCCCAGGTTTCCTTTACCAGATCGTATGCGGTCAGGAAACCGTATTTTGTGGTGTCATGCTGACGGACAAAATAATACACCTTGTCATCCAGCACATATACGGCGTTTTCCCATTTGGACAGGTTGGGGAAGGAAGGCTGGGAGACGTATTCCCATGTGATGAAATCGCGGCTCTTGATGAGAATGTTCAGGTCACCGCTGTAGGCACCGGTGTAGTAATACCGCACACCGTTTTCCATCCGGGAGGTGAATTTCTGCATGATGCCGATGTCGCTGTACATGGTTTTGTATCCGATGCCGTTTTCGGTCAGGGCGTAAACAATCCCGGAGCTGCTGAAGTCGTTGACCACATCCCCCACCTGCAGACGGTTCACGCCCACTTCTCCCAATGTTTTCGTGGAAATGGTGAAGGGACGGTACAGGCGGTAATAGGTGTTGCCCACTTTGGCTGTCCAGAGAATATACAGAGTATCCTCTCCACAGCGTGCCATGATGGTATCGTAGACCATGTTCACCCGTTTACCGGAGCAGTCGTCTCCTACGGACTGGATGTCCAGAAAGGTCTTGTCATCTGGGGCGTCAACGGGGCAGTACACCAGTCGGGCGGTCTGATAATTGGGATCCTCGGCGGCGGTGCTGGTGTTGGCGTAATAGGTCATGTAGATCATGCCGTCTATGACCATAAAGGTGGAAACATGCACCATTTTGTCGATGCCGCTCTTTTCAAAATCGGTGATAAACCGGTCTTCCATTTCCTGTGCAAAGGCTTCTCCCCGTTTCAGGGCGGCTTCCGAAGCGTCTGCGGCGTCGATTTTTGCCGCATATTCCGTGATTTCGGTTCCTTCGATGCGGATTTCCGGTTTGGTGGTTTTGTGATCTGCGGAAAAAATACTGTTCCGGCTGCACATATAGATTTCCTCCGTTGGATTCGGTTCTGTTCTTTCTTTATTATATGGATTTTTGGCGGGATGTCAAGGAATATTTGCGAAAACAGGAAGAAAAAAGGCCTGTATGCCGGAGGGGAAGGATCCGGGGACAGGCCTTGTGGAGACATGTGAGAAAAGAGATTATTTCTGATTTTCGTTGTTCTGACGAATGGTTTCCATGATTTCTTCGCAGCGGAGATAGAAAGATTCTTGCTGGGAGGCGACAAAGGAACCGGAAGGGCCGCCGTTGGCAATTACGGTACGCAGACCTGTGCCGGACTGGATCAGATCCAGATAGAACAGCAGAAATGTGATGTCGTATGAGATGTTCTGGGTAATAATATCCAGCATTTCTGCACTTTCTGAACTCTGTGCAAGACGACCGGCCAGCATTTTGTCATAATAGGCAGGACGTACAGTGTCCATGGAGTAGAACGCCATGTCTTCCAGAATCATACAGAGCTTATCCAGTTCTCCTGTGACTGTAATGGGCAGAGAAACAGTGGAATTGTGAATGGTATGGGAAAAGGTACTGTAGGTATCCTGTTCTTCACTGTACTTGGGAATGGGTAGAATCCCGAAAGTGCTTTACATATCACGCAGGGTATAATCTCCTACACAGAGAGCTTCGATGAAGAACAGGGCTCTGTTTTCCATGAATGCACCACGGTCAAAAACGGCACGGTTAGCTGAGTATTCCGGTCTGTCTGTAAACAGCATTTCCGGTGCTGCCAGCAGAGCGGTGATGGAGTCATACATATCATAGAACTTGTTGGAAAACTGAAGGGAGATGGCATCATTGGCATCTTTCTCGATGAATTTCACACCGCCGGATGCCCAGAAACAGTCGATGCAGACACTGCAGGCGGAAAGACCATAGGTGTCATTTTCATCGTATTCTCCGTTGCCGTTGGTGTCTACATAAACACTGCGGGTCAGGGTATCCATTTTATCCAGCGTCCATTTGTTGTCCCGTACCAGCTGATACAGGTTTTCCACATTGTAGTCTGCTGCCATTTCAGGATTAAAATAGGTTACATAACTCTGTGTCCATGCGTCCAGATTCATATCGCCGATCAGAAAATAATTGGTGTTCAGAATCGATGATTCTTCCGCTACCGTTTTGTTCCACCATGGTTTTTCCAGATCAATATAGGGAAGAGTATTCATATTGCGGATACTGCCGGCCAGACCGCAGGAGGTCATGCTGTAGGCGGAACCCATCAATATATCCAAGGCTTCCGTATCCCCGGCGATTACAGTGTCATTCACAACTGTGATGATACTCTGAAAGTTCCCTGCATCACTGATATCGAATGAAATATTAAATTTTTCTGCAAGAAGCGTATTCCGGTTGAAGACAGCATCATTGAGCAGTTCGCCTGTCAGTTCGGCGACATTGATGTCCTGTGCCGAATTCATGTATTCGGTGGTTGTAAATGTCAGTACTTTGATTTCTTCTCCTCCAAAATCCTGCTTTGGTATGGAAGATTCATATGTTTCCTGTGTGTTCTGTACTTCTGCCGGAACGGTATCTGCAGTGCTTTCTGCTGCCGGTACAGATTCACCGCCGCAGGAGATCAGAGATATCAGAAGACTTGTCAGAAGTGCAGATGCTATCCATTTCTTTGCCATATTATGTTTCCTTTCTGTATAAAAATATATTGTTTGTGACTTTTACAGGCTTGTTTCCAGATCAATACGATACAGCACCGCACCTCTGTGAAGGTTTGTATCATAATTCAGCGTAGCAATAATATACAGTTTCCCATCCGCTTCCCATGCCGCCGGGTAATGGCTGGCTGTGGTGGTTTCCGGGGTGTCCGGCAGGCTTCCGTCGAAGAGGATCAGCCGCTTGTCAAAGCAGATTTTTCCGGGTTCCGAGAAGTATACCGCAAGCCGGGAACGGTTCCACTGGTCCATATTGGCGATGAGATAGTGACGGCCGTCGGACAGGGTGCCGGTGTAGATCTTGGAGGATACATAGGGGATGTCGTGGGAGAATGCGGGGCTCCAGCTTTCGCCGAGGTCATGGGAAACGTATACCAGAGGGACTTTGCGCTGGTCGTTCCGGCAGAACATGTACAGATCATTTTCCGCACAGATCACCGAGATTTCCGGGTGTACCAGATCCTTGCCGTCCGGGAGCTTGCCGTTTTCCGCAATCTTCACCAGACGCCATTCGGCATCAATTCTGCCGGAATCGGACAGCAGTACGGCGGGGGTGTTGGGGAAGCCGTCCAGCTTGGCAACCCGTCCCGGCAGCATCCATTTGCCGTTCGGCAGCTTTACGGCATTGGTGTTCAGCTTGAAGGAGATGGGGCGGGACCAGAGCAGCTCGAACCGGTCGGTTTCCGGATTCAGGATATACAGATCCAGGGAATGGATGTGGTCGGGGGCAACCATCTGGTTCACCAGCATATACAGCCTGTCGTTGTCAATGGCATACACCGGTGGGCAGTACAGGATTTTTTCGGTGGGATCTTCACAGACCACACGCAGTTCCGTCCAGGTTTTGCCGCCGTCATAGGAGCGTTTTTCGCAGATGGGGGTGTATCCGTTCAGTTCATGCTTCGGGCAGTTGTACCAGGAAGCGAACAGGACGCCGTGGTATTCGATGATGGCGGTTTCGTGCAGGAATCCGAAGGTTTCGTCGGGGTGATGGACGATGGTGATGTCCGTGTGTGCGGGGGAAAGATCGGTTACGGAATCCGAGAGGAAACGGAGCGGCTGGAAACGGGCGGCCAGATACAGATCATCAAAATTGTATGCGGGATGGAGACACATATCGGCGCATCCTGTGCGGAAGGCTGTGGGAGACATACCGAGCATTCTGGAAAACACTTCCGTGAAATATCCCACATTGTTGAAGCCGCAGACGGCTGCGATATCTGTGATTTTGTCGGATGTGGTCAGCAGCAGCTTCATGGCCAGTTCCAGACGCTGCCGGTTCCGGTACGTATTGACGGACATGCCGTACTTTTCCCGGAAAATGTGGCACATGTAGTAATAGCTGATATTCAGCGCACCGGCGATCTGTTCGATGCTGATGTCTTCCGCCGCATGTTCCTGCACATAGGAAACCACAGACTGGATCAGGATGTTTTCCTTTTTCTGGTCGGCTTCCTGACCGCTGCGGATGGTGGCAATGATCTCTGTCAGCAGTTCCGCATCACAGTCGGGGGTATTTTCAAAGGTGCGGATCAGTGTATCCAGATTGGCGGGATCCAGCGTGCATCTTTCCAGACAGTTCAGCCGGAGCAGACGGAAAACCTCTGCAATGATGGATTCCTTTGCCGTGTTTTCGGCAATAGTAACAGCAAGGGCATGGTTGTCGAGTGATTTGATGTCCATACAGTTTCTCCTCCGTACAGGTGCGTTTGTGATCCATTGGCATTTTCATTATATCAGATTTTTCGGGATGTGACTATAACAGAATTGCGTTTTTCTGTCTCCGCATGTGTATTCCGGTAAAAAGCTTGCATTTCTCCGGTGTCTATGATACAATACAGGGGAGAAAAACTGCCAAAACGACAGAATCCACAGGAGGACAGAATGGCTGTCTATTATCTCTTGACGCTGGCGAGTGTTCTGATGGAAACCGCCAAGAACGTCTTTTCCAACAGCTTCAGCAAAACATCGCTGAAAAACAATACGGATGTGTATAAGTTCAACGCCTTTATGTATGCGGGATCTCTGGCTGTGATGCTGGTGATGCTGTGTCTGGAAGGCTGCAAAATATCCCTGTATACGGTGGGGATGGCGTTTCTCTTTGCGCTGGCTTCCGGCGGAATGCAGACGGCTCTGCTCCGGGCACTGCGCCATGGGCCGCTTTCTTTCGTGAACTTTATCCAGACCAGCGGGGGACTTGTGATTCCGGCTCTGTTCGGGGTGATCTTCCTGCGGCAGGGGATCAAAGCACTGCAGATTCTGGCGCTGCCCATTCTGATTGTTTCCCTTGCTATGGTGATGGATCTGAAAAAAGGAGAAAAGAGCGAGAATCCCGGCGGCAGATGGCTTCCCGATGCGATTCTGTCCATGGTATGCTGCGGACTTGTGGGGGTTCTGCAGACCCTGCACCAGTCCTCTGCCCATGCGGATGAGCTGTACAGCTTTCTGGCGGTGACCTTCTTCTTTATTGTCATCATGAATCTGGTGCCCTGGCTCCTGATGGAGAAAAAGGAACCGGCCAACTTCTCCGTTCGTTCCAGAGCCATTGTACAGCCGGTGGGTTCCGGGGTGTTCATGGGGATCGTCAATGTGGTGAACCTGTTCCTCATCGGTGTGATGCCCAGCGTGATTTTCTTCCCCATTGCCAACGGCGGACTTCTGATCATGACCATTCTGGCGGCTGTGGTGTTCTTTAAGGAACGGCTGAAGCCACTGCAGTGGATCGGGATCGTCATTGGGATCGTCGCCATGTGTATGCTGGGAATCTGACGGAGGAAAAGCCATATGAAAATCCGATTTTTGGGAACCAGTTTCGGGGCACCGGCGGTGGGACGGCACCAGCAGAGCATCCTTCTGGAAGCCGACAGCGGGGAGGCGTATCTGGTGGATGCGGGGGCTCCTGTACTGGATATCCTTGTGAATGCCGGGTATGACCTGACAAAAATCAAAGCCGTATTCATCACCCATCTGCACGGGGATCACATGAACGGTCTGCATGACATCATCAATCTGGCGGCGTATTACAACATCCGCTGTACCATCTGGCTGTCCGAGCAGCGGGGGATTGATGCGTTTACGGTGTATACGGACATGCAGACACCGGGCGGCAACGGCGGCAGAACTCCGTTCCGGCTCATCACAGAAGGGGCTTTCTATGACGATGGTGTGCTGCGGGTGAAAAGCGTACAGACGGAGCATATGGCGGGCCCGTGTTACGGATTCCTTCTGGAAGCGGATGGGACAAAGGTGTACATCACCGGGGATCTGCATCCGTCTCTGCGGGATTTCCCGGCATTCCTGTACACGGAGAAAACGGATCTGATTGTAACGGAATGTGCGCATTTTTCGCCGGAAAGCCTGTATGACGCCCTGCGGAACGCCCGGACGAATGCGGCGGCGGTTGTACACGTGATGCCGGATGCCAAATATGCCGGACTGCAGGCGGGGGCGGCGGATATGCCCATGGAGATTCTGTTTCCGGCGGACGGGGATTGCTATACAATCGGGTAAAACAGACAAAAAACACTGCGGAATTCTGTGGAAAACGGCAGTGTTTTTTCGTGGCTGTATGGGATGGGGTTATTTGCAGTTCCGGTACACCCAGTTCATCCGGCCAAGAGGAGCGGCATCGCCTTCGCAGTAGAAATCCTCCATTTCGTTGATGGGGACGGTGCTGTCCGCCCATTTGAATTCCAGACAGATCTGCCGGTAGTCCGTGATTCCCAACAGGGAAAGGGGAATCTCCAGCATCATTGCATTGCCGGAAACCTGCATGGAAACTTCTCCGGCGGATTCTGTGTCTGTCCGGCTGTTCCCGGTAAACCGTACAGCGGTCAGGGTGAAATCGTCTTTGACAGTGTCTGCAATCAGATAATCGTATCCGTACCAGCCGGTGGTGTCGCAGTCGGTGTTCAGATACAGCTGCATCCAGGCGCTTTGGTTGTCATAGTTGGTGATGGGGGCGGCGGTCTGGACATAGAAGTACAGGGACTGGCTGTCGGCGGTGACTTTGGCTTTTACGATATCATTCCGGCCGGTTTTGTCGGTGTACTGTGTGTATCCGTAGCCCAGACTGTCTCTGTTCCGGTTGTCGCCCTGGACGTCTGTGTAGGTTACAGGTACATCGTCCCACTGGTTAAAGTCGCCGGTGATGTTGATGGTTTTCCGCATATCCTGCACCAGATCCGGTACGGCACCCTTCAGGGCCTGGATATTGGCGGCGAGCTGCATATAGTAGTTGTCGAAGTAGTACCCCCGGGTCATTTCGATGTCGCGGGAGAACTCAACCCCGCAGGTATCTACAAAGTTGACTCGGTTCAGTCCATCTGCGGCAGGATCCTGTCGGCCGGCAACCCATTCGTTCCAGCCGGTTACCAGCACATACCGGACGTTTTCCAGGATGGCTCTGGCGAACTGGGTACCGAAATTATAGCCATACAGATAGGAATCCTCTGTCAGACGGTCATAGGTGCCCTTGTAGGCATTGCCTTCATAATAGGGAAGAAAGCTTCTGCCGCGGTTGGTTCTGTCTCCGTAAATCCGGGAATCGGAGAAGCGGACTGTGCCGGAATGCTGCGCAACGGACACGGACATGGTATCCCGTTCTCCGTCGGCGTTCCGGAAATATTGTTGTTTCAGGGTAAAGTCGATCCAGGGCCATGCATTCCGCTGACTGGATTGTGTGGGCCACTGGGTCAGCTTTACGGAGAAGAAATCGTCTACGGGAACGCCGTCCGGAGCGATGATCAGGGGCTTGCCGTCCAGTCGGTACCAGGTGTCGGGGTAGATGTTTTGAGCATAGATTTCGTTGTACAGAGTACGGATGGTTTCTTCAGCATTGGTGTTGGTGTAGAAAACCACCTGCGGTGCGTCAAAACCCTGCTCGTTCATGGTGTGGCAGACTTCCATGACTGCTTTGGCATTGTTCAGATAGGGATGGGCATTGGTGACATCGAAGTACAGGAAATCTACACCGGCGGCGGTCAGCAGTTCCATGTGTTTTCGGATCACCCATGTGTCGCTGGAATAGTAATACCCGTACAGCGGCTCTGCAAAGAAATGAAACGCATTGATCGGACCCCATCCTTCGTAGGCGGGATCATCGGCACCTTCGTTGGCCAGAATTTTTTCCATATCCAGTATACCCGGGTCTCCATGTTCTCCCAGCCAGAGAAAGTAGAAAATTCCTACATCGTGTTCGCCGTGATCTCCCAGCGCCCCTACTGTATGGGGGGTATCACGGGTTTCATACAGCTGAATCACATCCTCCTGGGTGTACAGAGAACGTCCCAGGTCGTCGGTGCCGGCATAGGGACCTGCCAGATACTGCACCTGATTCGGTACGGTATAGGATACAGGTGTTCCAGCCAGGGTATAGGCAATCTGTACGGTTTTTCCGTCGGCGGAGGGGGTCAGAGTCAGGGTGCCCGGTGTGTTATCCCGGCCGGTTATGTCGATTTCCCGGTATTCCGGTGCAGGCCAGTTTTTCTGCAGTGCTGCCAGACGGGCTTCTTCTTCGGCTTTTTTCTGTTCCGCCAGCAGGATTTGCTGTTCTGCGTAGGCATCCATGGTAAATGCCCGGGCATCTTCTTCGTCGGCAAACATGGCGATACAGCGGATGGTGATGGAATCCCCTTCGGTGAGGCTGCCTGCCATGGGGTCAATCCGCAGTTCGGTCAGAAGGGTATCGTCAAACCGCCAGGCGTCCAGCGGAACCACTTCCACCAGATATTCGCCGTCTTCGTGGCAGTCTGTTCCCCAGTACCATTCTGCATGGGAACCGGTTTCCCCCATCCGTACACCGTCTGCACGATGGGCATAGAATTCTCCGCGGATCCCGGTGAGATCGGTCTGATACACGATGGCGGCGTATGCCAGTTTCCGCGTGGTGACCTTGGGGGCGGGGATGTGGATCAAGGGGTCTTCTCCCAGGGCGGAAAACAGAATGCCATTCTCTGTGCGGGTATGCTGCATGTGGTACTCGGAATAGAATCCGGGATCTTCACCGGCAGTGAGGTCCAGAAAATAATAAGGGGTCAGCAGTCCGTCGTCCGGTTCCTCTTCCGGGAGGGTTTCCGGCGGGTCTGTTTCGGGTGGATTTGTCGCAGGGATGGTGGTCTCCGTGGTGAAGTCCGGTTCTGCTGCAGGAGGAGTTTCCGGGACAGGTGGCTCTTTCTGACAGCCGGAAAGCAGAAGGAGTGACAGCAGAGCGATGAGGAGTCTGTGTTTCATTATAGGGTACACCTCCATGGTGTTTTACAGGATACCGGAAAATCCCCGCCAGTCCAGGAAGTTTGCCTGTACTGCGGAGATTTTGGGATCGATTATTTTCCTTCTGCCAGACGGATGGCGTCCAGGGTGTACTGGGCATTCAGCCGGGGCTGGTCGATGTACTTGTCAAACATGCCCACCAGCACACCATCGCCGGGCTTCATGGAGGCAAAGGCTTCCGCAAAGGCGGCTTTGACCAGTTCCTGGTCAGCACATCTGCGGCCGGCACCCAGAATCTTCAGGGCAAAGGTGGGAGCGGACAGCTGACGGATCACTTCATACATTTTGGGGATATCGCTGTCTTCAAACCGCTCGCCGGTGGGATTTACGTCATGGGAACGATCCGGCTGGGACAGGTTGTACAGGGATGCCATGTAATAATCCGGGTGCAGACCTTTTTCTTCCGCATAGGCCAGCACTTCCGGGAAATGGGCGCAGATGCCGCAGGGAACATTCTTCCGGCGTATTTTGTCCAGCAGCCCTTCCAGTTTGTCCAGCATACCGGTCATGTACAGCTCGTCCGCCAGTTCTCCATGGATGCAGACAGCGGCGGGATCGTATTTCATCATTTCGTCCAGTTCTTCCTGGAAGGTGGTCAGATTTTTGCCGGACTGGGCCATCCAGAGCAGCTTGCCGCCGGACGAGCGGTACCGTCCCAGAAGACCCATGATGGGCATGCTCCCGCGGGACTGTACAGCGTTGATGCCGGCTTCTTCACAGCGGCGCAGCATGGCAAATGCGGTTTCTTCCGAAAAATAGTCTTTCATGTCGGCGTCCACAGCCGGGGTAAGGTGGGATTTCCCGGTGAAGGGGTTGCTCCCCACAATCAGCCGGGTGATTTCGATATCGCCTATTTTCATGGTTGGCAGCATGGTTTGTTTTACCTCTCTTATACAGCTTATATATGGAAATGAAAGAAACTCTGTTCAGTGTTCTTCCTGCAGGAATGCTTCCGTGGCGGCCAGATATTTTTCCAGCCAGACCGGTTCGTTTGCTTTTTCCTGTATGTATGCATCCACCCGGCCGATGTGGTATACGCCCATTTTTACAGCGTCTTCCCGATGTGCCTGCCAGTAAGCAATTTTTTCCGCCGTGGTCAGTCCTTCTTTCGGCCAGGACATATTCCATTCCACAAAGCCCAGTCCCCGGAGTACCCCTTCCGCTTCCATACGGGTGCGGTTGGCGGGAGAAAAGTCCGCCAGGGCAAAGGTGCCGTCCCGCAGCGCTTCTGCCGTGGGTTCCGGGATGTCCGCAAAGCCCTGTCCACGGAGGAAGAGGGATGTCATAATGTCATGACCGGTATCTCCGGGATGGACACGGTCGCCGCCGATGAAAGAGGGAGCCTGCAGATCATGCAGTTCCTGCAGAAGGGCGGTCATGGGGCCGTTGAAGTCGATGCGGTTTTTGAAAGAAATCTCCGGCATGGCTTCTGCATACAGGCTGGCATACATGGCAAGCTCACCGTTGCAGCCGATGAAGTTTTCGGCCAGCTCCGGGTGCTCTGTGATTTCGTCATAGGGGGTGGCGGAGCACAGGGTGATGGGCAGACCGTGGGCGGTGAAGTCTGTGCAGAGCTGGTGCATATATTTCAGATGTTCTTCTCTGGCGCGGAGGGTTGTCTTTTCCACTTCCGCAGGATCTTCTCCGGCGAAATGATTTCTCCACAGGTCGTTCATCCCCATCATCAGGACGATTTCGGTGGGGTTATAGATATATACGTCTTCTTCCAGACGCTTGGTGCAGAGTCTGGCACAGTCACCGGATACGCCGCAGTTGTAGATGCGCACGTTCTTTTCCGGGCAGTGGGTATTGTAGTATGCGAAAATTTTCGAGATGAATTTGCCGTTTGCGGTGATGCTGTCACCTACAAAGCAGACACGGGCGTTTTGGGAAAACTGTTTATCCATAGGATTCCATCCTTTCCGGAAGTTGGTCGGGAGATTTATTTGTTCATGTACGGTGTGGGATCCACGTATTCGTGGTGTACTCCGGAGACACCCTGCGAGGTGATCCGCAGCACTGTACCGCCGTTCAGATGGGGCTTCCAGTAGCATCCGGCACCGGCTTTCAGGCTGTAGATGAATTTCACGCCTTCATAGGGGATGACAAAATTGTTTACATGGTCATGGCCGCATACGATGTGCTTTGTAGAACCCAGTTCCCGGATCACGGCAAAGGCACCTTCGTCTTCCGGATAGCTGCAGATTTCTTCATAACGCACACCGAATGAATCCTTATATCCGTCGTTCCAGCATTCTTCTCCGTCACCGTCGGCCGGAGTCAGTCGGGTGAAGTCTATATCCGGCCTGATGGCAGCGTTCCAGGCATCCCAGTAGGCGTAGATCGGAATGTGCAGGATCATGGTGGTGTCATGGCAGCCATCGGCTTCAAGCGAAAGGATCTGTTTACGGTACCATTCCAGCTGTTCGGGAATCAGCTTCGCCCAGACTTTGGTTTCCTCTCCTTTTTCGTTCACGTAGGGATCTCTGTCGTGGGAGTCGATCATGATGATTCCTTCTACCGGTCTGCCGTCTTCTTCGATGCGGATCACATAATTTCCGTTGCCGATGGCAGGATCTCCTTTTTCGTACAGGCACCAGGGGTGGGTCAGGTATCTGTCTGCTACGGAGTCCATATAGGCGGCGCCGTTCTGGTTATCGTGATTGCCCCAGACGGGTGCCCACGGGATCCGGAAGCTGTCCAGAAAATCTGCCAGTTTGTCGTAGGCGATGTCGTTGCCGGCCCAGGAGAGGTCGCCGCTGATGGTGATCAGATCCGGGTGGACTCTGTCTGCCAGCGTTTTCACGGTTTCTGTCAGAATTGTATAGTTCTGATGGTTCTCGTCCCATTCTGCATTGCCCAGCTGCGGGTCGGACAGATTCAGGACGATAAAATCTTTATCTTTGGATTTTTTCAGTGTGCGCATAACGATTCCTCCGGCGGAGCTTTTGAAAACAGTATAGCATATCCGGCAGGAAAATGCAATTCTTTTCCGGAAAATGTCCTGCTGTCCGGTGGATGAAACATATAAAAAAACACACCGGATTTCCCGGAGATGCACAGGAAAAACGGTGTGTATGGTTCAGATATTGCTTTCACGGCAGACTTCCCAGAAAGCCACAGCGCTGGCGGCGGCCACATTCAGGGAGTCTACATTGTGGAACATGGGAATTTTGACTGTGTAGTCGGATGCTGCAATGGTTTCCGGCAAAAGTCCGGTGCCTTCCGTACCCAGAATCACGGCAAGACGGTCTTCCTTCTTCAGGCGGTCGTCGCCGATGCTGACGGTATCCCGGGAAAGCGCCATTGCCGCTGTACGGAACCCAAGGGCATGCAGCTGCCGGATGCCGTTTTCCGGCCAGTCGTCTGTGTCTGCGCCGATGTAAGTCCAGGGAATCTGGAATACCGTTCCCATGCTGACCCTGGCGGCACGACGCAGAAGGGGATCACTGCACCGGGGCGTCACCAGAACCCCATCCATACCCAGAGCGGCGGCACTGCGGATGATAGCTCCCACATTGGCGGCGTCCATGATGTTTTCCAGTACCGCAATCCGCCGGGCATCCATGCAGACTTCCTCCACTGTGGGCAGAAGGGGACGGCGCATGACTGCCAGAACTCCCCGGGAGAGAGAGAAACCGGTGAGCTGTTCCAGAAGGGCATTGTCTGCCGTGTAGA
>JAFQGY010000353.1 GCA_017415325.1 Clostridia bacterium | reverse complement strand
CATGGGAACACCGGCCAGTTCATTCAGGTGATATTTGGCTGTAATGGGGTAGGCAAGGGATTCCGTGAAGGCGGTCATGCTGCACAGGTCTGCTGCCAGAGCGGCCTTTTCGGGATCGGACTGGAAGTGATGCACCAGCCATACATACAGACGGGGATGGAAATTTGCCATTACACCGCAGTAGCCGGCAGCACCGGACTGCAGAGAGGGCAGCAGAGTCTGGGCGTTGGCGTTGTACAGCAGAAGACCTGTATCCCGGAGAATGTCCATCCGGCGGGCGATTTCTTCCGCATCACAGCAGGTGTCCTTGATGAACCGGAACCGGCCGGACTGTACGCAGTATTTCAGCATGGCGGGAGTCAGCAGTCTCTTGTAGGGTTTGGGGCATTCATACAGACCCAGGGTCACGCCGGGCAGGGCGGCTGCCAGCTCTTCCGTATCCCGGATCCAGTTTTCGTCGCCGGTGTTGGCGATGTCCATCCGGTTGGTGATGAGAATGACCGCATCCACACCGGTTTCGGCAACCTTTTTCAGCTCCCGGATCTGGTCTTCCCGGCTGTCGGATACGTGACCGGATGCCACGATGGTCATGGGGGCGCGGGACTTGTCTTCTCTGGCCAGACGGTCGGCAGTGTCCTTGGTCACTTTGGCCAGCTTCACCCGGTCTTCTTCCGGCAGATACCAGATTTCACTGGACTGACAGGACGCAAAAATCCCGTCACAGCCTTCTTTCCAGTACCATTCCACCAGCTTTTCCACAGTATCGTAATCCACTTTTCCGTCAGCGGTATAGGGGGTGATCATTGTCGGAAATGCACCGTATTCCATGTTCTGCATATAGTCTCTCCTGTGTGTCAGATCTGAATTTGTTCTGTTGTCATGATAACACAGAAAACCGGTGTTGTCAATAGAAATCGGTAAATTGTCTGATGTCGTTGTGCTGTGGGATACTGCGGGAAAACAGACGCCTTGTGGACAGTTTGTCTAAAAAAATGACAGCGGCCGGAAGTGTAAAAACGAATTCTGTCCCTGCTCTTGCTTTTTCTGCCGATTTGTGGTATCCTGTTTTCATGCTTATAGGGTGAAGGAGAATACTATGTCTCAGTCAAGTACGGGGCTTATGACCACGGGCCCCATCTGGAAGCGGATGATCGCTTTTGCCATACCCATTTTCGTCGGAAACCTGTTCCAGCAGCTGTACAATACCGTGGACTCCCTGATTGTGGGGAACTTCTCCGGAAAGGAAGCTCTGGCGGCGGTCAGTTCCTCGGGAAATCTGATCTTTCTGATGACCGGTTTTTTCTCCGGGATTGCTATGGGGGCCGGGGTGGTTATCGCACGATATTACGGGGCAGGGGACAGAGAACGGGTGGACAGGGCAATACATACCAATGTGGCGTTCGGGATTGCCGCCGGGCTGATTCTGACAGTGGTGGGTGTGTTCCTGACGCCGCATATTCTTCGCTGGATCGGAACACCGGACAATGTGCTGCCCCAGTCCATCGAATATTTCCGTACATACTTCCTTGGGGTGCTGGCTTCCATTTTATATAATAACGGTGTGGGGATCCTGCAGGCCATGGGGGACAGCCGCACGCCCCTGTATTATCTGATTGTTTCTTCTCTCACCAATGTGGTGCTGGATCTGCTGTTTGTGGCAGGACTGGGCTGGGGCGTCTGGTCTGCCGCTTTTGCCACGGTACTCTCCCAGGCACTCAGTGCGGTGCTGTGTCTATGGCGGCTGATGAAGAAATGCGAGATTCCGCTGGTGTGGAAGAAAGTGCGGTTTGATATGCCCCTGTTCCGGGAGATCCTGCGGATGGGGATTCCCTCCGGGATGCAGAATTCCATTATTGCCTTTGCCAATACCATCGTACAGTCCAATATCAATATGTTCGGAGATTCTGCCATGGCCGGATGCGGCGCACATGCCAAGATCGAAGGCTTCGGTTTCCTGCCTGTCACCTGCTTTACCATGGCGCTGACCACCTTTATCAGCCAGAATCTGGGGGCAAGGCTGTATGACCGGGCGAAGAAAAGTGCCGTGTTCGGGGTGGTCTGCTGTCTGGCGTTGTCGGAGAGCATCGGAGCGCTGATCTGGATCTTCTCGCCGAAGCTGATTGCTCTGTTCAACGGAGACCCGGAGGTGATTGCATTCGGTATGGGATACGGCCGGACGGTGGCGCTGTTCTATTTCCTGATGGCGTTCTCCCACTGCGGGGCGGCCATACTCCGGGGGGCGGGGAAGTCCACCATTCCCATGATCATCACCCTGGCCTGCTGGTGCCTGATCCGGATCACCTATATCACCATCACGGTACAGTTCATTCCGCAGATTGAAGTGGTCTACTGGGCATATCCCTTCACATGGACGCTCAGTTCCCTCTGCTTTGTGATCTATCTGTGGAAAGCGGACTGGCTCCATGCCTATGACAGAATCGAGGAAGGAAAACAGCATGCATAAAGTTTTGTTCTGGGATTTTGACGGTACCCTTGCCCGACCCAACGAAGCCTATTCCGAAGCACTGGACAGGGCTCTGCGGGCATACGGGTATGAAATCCCCTTTGACGATATCCGCCGCTGCACCCGGGTGATTCCGTGGCACAATACCGAGACCCAATACCCCCATGTGACAGGAGAACCCTGGTGGGAGACCCTGTACGGCAGAATCCGTGCCTTTACGGAAGCATGGGACATTCCGGCACAGGTACACGATGCGCTGTGTCTCCGGTACCGGGAAGAGCTGCGGGGATATTCCTACAGCCTGTTTGAGGATGCGCTGGAAACGCTGGCGAAGTGCAGAGAAATGGGGTATGCCTGTCATCTGCTGTCCAACAACCACCCGGATCTGCCGCTGGTGCTGGAGAGGATGGGGCTGACGGGAGAATTTGAGAAGCAGTTCATCGGCAGTCTGTACGGGTACGATAAGCCCTGCATGGAGCTATACCGGTACGCCATGGAAAGCACCGGCGTGCGGGAAGATTCGGAAGTCTGGATGATCGGGGACAATCCGCATATGGACATCAAAGCCGCCAAGGAAGCGGGACTGCACACCATCTGGGTGGGGCATCGGTACGCACAGGATGTGGGACAGCGGTATGCGGATGTTACCGTGGATACTCTGTCGGAGATTCCAGAAATGTTGCTAAGCATCCAAAATGGTAATCCTTTTTCATATAGAAAGTAATATTGGGAGAAAAATAAAAAAATGGAAGAAAAGAAAGGGTACATCTATATTTTAACAAATCCATCATTTCCTGAGTATGTAAAGATTGGATATGCAGATGATGTGGATAATAGAGTACAGCAATTAAATAGTAGTGAATGCACTCCATATGCATTCAGAGTTTATGCAACATATGAAGTAGATTCACGACTGATGGATAAAAATGTACATGCTATCATCGATAAATTAAATCCCACACTTCGTTCTGTAGAAGAGTACAATGGGAAGATTAGAAAACGTGAATTTTTCGCAATGTCTGCAGAAGACGCTTATTCTGTTTTTGAGGCAATGGCGGAGATTCACAATTGTATGGATAAATTACAAAAGAGAGAATTAAATTCGGAAGAAGTCAGAGAACAGGAAACTGCAGAACTCATTTCCGGGAAAAGACATGAGAATTATACTTTTGATTACTGGCAGATACCAGTAGGAGCAGAACTTGTGTATATAGAAGATGCAAGTATAAAATGTACAGTTGTTGATCCACGAAAATTAGAATATAATGGAGAAATACTGTATATGACGCCATTTGCCAAAAAGATCAGTGGAAAATATCATGCTGGACCATCATTTGTTGAAAATAATTTTATGTATAATGGTGAAACATTAAAAGAAATAGAACGAAGATTGCATTCCAAAGAGAATAATTAAATAGAAAAATCCTGTACCGGATATTCCGAATACAGGATTCTTTTTGTATCTGTTGGTTCCGAAGGAGCTTCAAAAAAACCTTACCAGATCTTCTTGGTGTTCACTTCGTCCAGAGCCTGTTCGATAAACGCATCCACACCCATGGTACCCAGATCAATACCGCCCCGTCTTCTTACGGAAACAGCATTGTCGTTCATTTCGTTTTCGCCTACGATCAGCATATACGGCACCTTCTGCAGCTGGTGTTCTCTGATCTTGTAGCCCATCTTTTCGTTCCGCAGGTCAGCGTCTACCAGCAGACCCACAGCCTTCATCTTGTCAGCCACAGCTTCTGCATAGTCGTTGAATGCGGGAGAAACGGGGATCACCACAGCCTGGGTGGGAGCCAGCCACATGGGGAATGCACCGGCGTACTTTTCGATCAGCAGGGCCAGCGTCCGTTCGTAACAGCCCATGGAGGTACGGTGAATGATATAGGGCAGCTTCTGCTTGTTGTCGGAGTCGGTGTAGTACATACCGAACTTTTCTGCCAGCAGCATGTCGATCTGGATGGTAACGATGGTGTCTTCCTTGCCGAATACGTTCTTGCACTGGATGTCCAGCTTAGGACCGTAGAAAGCGGCTTCATCAATACCGATGTCATATTTTACGTCCAGATCGTCCAGGATTTCCTTCATGACAGCCTGTGCTTCGTCCCACTGTTCGGGAGTACCTTCGTACTTGGCAGTGTTGTTGGGATCCCACTGGGAGAAACGGAAGGTACAGTCTTCCAGCAGACCCAGCGTACCCAGACAGTACTTTGCCAGATCCAGACAGCCCTTGAATTCTTCCTTCAGCTGATCGGGACGGAGTACCAGATGGCCTTCGGTGATCGTGAACTGACGGACACGAATCAGACCATGCATTTCGCCGGAGTCTTCGTTCCGGAACAGGGTGGAGGTTTCCCCCAGACGCATGGGCAGGTCACGGTAGGAGCGCTTCTTGTTCAGATAAACCTGATACTGGAAGGGACAGGTCATGGGGCGGAGTGCAAAGCATTCCTTGGTTTCGTCATAGGGGTCGCCCAGAATGAACATACCATCCAGATAGTGATCCCAGTGACCGGAGATCTTGTACAGTTCTCTCTTGGCCATCAGCGGGGTCTTGGTGCGCAGATAGCCTCTCTTGGTTTCTTCGTCTTCAATCCATCTCTGCAGGGTGTTCATGATGTGTACGCCCTTAGGCATGATGATGGGCAGACCCTGACCGATGGTATCTACAGTGGTGAAGATTTCCAGTTCCCGGCCCAGCTTGTTGTGGTCGCGCTTGCGGGCTTCTTCCAGAGCTTCCAGATGGGCGGCCAGCTGTTCCTTCTTGGGGAATGCGGTGCCGTATACTCTCTGGAGCATCTTGTTGTTGGAGTCACCTTTCCAGTATGCGCCGGTGCACTGGGTCAGCTTGAATGCCTTGATGGCGCCGGTGGTGAACAGATGGGGGCCTGCGCACAGATCCACGAAGTCACCCATCTTGTAGAAGGAGATTTCTTCCCCTTCGGGCAGTTCTTCAATCAGCTGTACCTTATAGGGTTCATTGCGTTCGGTCATGAAAGCGATGGCTTCGTCACGGGGCAGGGTGAACCGTTCCAGCTTGGCGTTTTCCTTGATGATCTTCTTCATCTCGGCTTCCAGCTTTTCCAGCACGTCGGGAGAGAAGGCCACTTCGGAGTCAAAGTCATAGTAGAACCCGTCGTCGATGGCGGGACCGATGGTCAGCTTGGCTTCGGGATAGAGTCTCTTCACGGCCTGGGCCAGTACATGGGAGGCGGTGTGACGGAATACATGAGCCCCTTCCTTGTCTTCGAAGGTGTACAGAACCACGGCGGCATCCCCGTCGATCACGTGGGTCAGGTCAACCATTTTGCCGTCCACGGAGCAGGCGATGACTTCCCGGGAGATCAGTTCGGCTTCCCGGGCGGCGTCGTATACGGAAAGAGGGGCTTCAAAAGCCAGCTGTTTGTTCGGAAACGATACGGTAAACATAATCGAATCCTCCTTTTGAAATGATTTCGGTTATCTGCGGAAAGAAAAAACACCCGCAGACAGCCGGACGGGCATCGGAAATCCGACACACCGCACTGCCAGGGGTGCAGACAAAGGTCCACACGGTTCCACCCGAGCTTTCACTTCATTTTTATTAAATCACAGAGCCGTTTTCTTCGGCAGGGTGGTACCTTTTCCGATGGGTGAGGATCGTCGCAGCACAGATCCCTCTCTGGGCACACATGGGGGAAAAGACATATCCCATGGTACATAGTATAGCACAGAAAATGGGGATTGTCAAGTGGAGAATATCACGGGAAATCGATGGCGTAAAAATGGGGGAAATAGAAAAATATCACAGAATGCCGGAACTTTTCCCATATACGGACGTCTAAACAGATAACAAACCAAAAGGAGGAAACAAACCATGCTGTGTCCGTACTGCAATGCCGAAATGACAAAAGGCTATGTCCACGGCGGAAAGCTGGAAACGCCCGTCTGGTCGACGAAGCCGGAGAAGATGACGGTTCTGCCCGGGAAAAAGGATCTGTGGATCGGGGAACCGGGAAGTCATATGCTGCCCCCTGCCTACTACTGCAGAGCCTGCCGGAAGATCATCATCTGCTGCGGGGAGGAATGATATATGCGGAAAGGTATAGTTATATTGCTGCTGTTGTGTTTTGTATCCTGCGGAAAGGCTCTGCCGGAGGTACCGGAGACCGAT
>JAFQGY010000352.1 GCA_017415325.1 Clostridia bacterium | reverse complement strand
GGTGGTCATCGACTATCTGCAGCTGATGCAGGGGGACTCCCACAACGAAAACCGGGTGCAGGAAGTGGCGGACATCTCCCGTGGGCTGAAGCTGCTGGCCAAGGAACTGGGCGTACCGGTCATCTGCTGTGCCCAGCTGTCCCGTGGCCCCGAAAACCGCCCCGACAAACGCCTATGCTGTCCGACCTCCGTGACTCCGGTGCCATCGAACAGGACGCCGACATTGTACTGTTCCTGTACCGTGACGAATACTACAAGGACGAAACCCCGGAGCAGTCTGTAGCGGAAGTCATCGTAGCCAAAAACCGCCACGGCTCCCTGGAAAAAGTCAAGCTGGGCTGGATCGGCCGGTTTACGAAATTTACAAATCTGGCAGACGACGAGATCAGTTAAGTAAACGCTGATTTAAGGTATTTTTTGCCCAAAAGCCCACAAATTCCAGCCTTTTCGAGAAAAATCCGAGTTGTTCAGCGTTGGCTTAAGAGGTAAGAGATCAGAAATATATAACAAAAACACGGCTTGCCGGACAGAGAAGATACCTCCCCCTTGTATCCTCCTGTCCCGGAAGCCGTGTTTTATTTCTGTTCTGATTTTGGTTTGCCATCCCGGCGGTTCTTGTGAATTTTTCGTAAATTATTACCGGTTGCCATTGTGGATATGCAGAGTTTTATGTATAATGACAACAGATACCCATTGTATGCCCGATGAAATGTACAAATACTTCAAATCACAGGAGGGGATTTCATGAAACGGATTTTTTCGCTTACAATAGCTTTTCTTCTTTTGTTTACCGCTTGTGCAGGTACCGCTCCGGAAGAACTGCCGGTCGAAACCGAGACGGTGATCCCTGTGGAAACCCCAGAGGAAACCACCCGGGAAGACATTCCGGACAATCTCCCGGAGCGTGATTTTGCAGGGAAAGCCTTTCGGGTCATTTCTGTAGCGGACAGAACCTACGAAACAGCTGTGGAAGAATACACAGGTACCGCAGACAATGACGCTTTATACGACCGGAATCTTCGGATTGCAGAGCGTTTCAACTGTTCCATCGAAGCCGTTTCCCATGTCGATCCTGTGGTATCGGCCATCAATACAGCCACAGCCGGCACCAATGATTATGAACTCGTCAGCATCGTCAATTACAAGAGCGGGAAGGTCATTACCAGCAAATCGCTGCTGAACTGGTATGAGATTCCGTTTGTAAATCTGGAAATGCCCTGGTATGTAAAGTTCATCAACGACAGCGCCACCATCCACGACAAGATCTTTACCGCTACCGGCGATATGGCTGTCACTTCCCTGACCTTTACGGTGGGTATGTTTTTCAACCAGAAGGTATGCGGCGATTATGGCTATACGGCCGAGGATTTGTATGAAATGGTGGACAACAACAGCTGGACCATCGACAATTTCCTGCAGATCATTGATGCCATCTATGTGGATATCAACGGGGATGGGAAGGACGACATCAACGACTTGTACGGATATGGCGGCAGTGTATTTGATGATATTGACATCTGGCTCCCCGCATTCGACCATGCTGTAACCGGCAGAGACGAAAACGGGAATCTGACCCTGGCCCTCAACAACGAAAAAACAGTTTCCATTGTGGATAAGCTCGTCAGACTGATTCATGAAACCCAGGGATCCAATGTCAAGGGAACCTGGCAAGCGCAGGAATTCTTTGCCCAGGATCTGCTGGCCTTTGCGCCGATCCGGTTCCATGACTGCTTCGGCACCCTGCGGGATATGGAATCCGAATACTCCATTCTCCCTGTTCCGAAATGGGACGAAGCCCAGCAGGACTACCGCAGCACCCTGACAGACGAATTCTCCACCTACGGTATGGTCAAGTCGGTACCGGAAGAGGATTATGAATTTGTGGGAATTCTGTTTGAAGCCATGAATGCGGAATCCTACAAGACGGTATTCCCGGTATACTGCGATATCGCATTGAAAGGGAAGTACGCCACCGACCTCAAAACCGCAGAAATTATGGACAGAATCATCAGCAGCCGCAGCTTTGACGCTGGTTTCACCTTTGGTGCGGAAGTTCTGGGGCTCGTTCCCTATTGTGTCCGGGATCTGGTGGTGAAGAAAAGTACCGATCTGGCTTCCATGCTTGCCCAAAAAGAAAATATTGTCACAAAGGGTTTGCAGGCCATCAATGAAACCTACAGCTGACAGGAGCAGCTTCTCCGGCAGATCAGATCTCAATGACATAAAAACAATACGGCTTATCGAGTGTACGGGATACTGAAATCATGTATCCATTCCATTCGGCAAGCCGTATTTTTATTATACATCTCTTACTTCTTATCTCTTACTTCTTACTTATATCCATAATTTTCCGAAACGCTTCCACTCCTCTTGCCTTCATGGGCATGGCGGAGGAGGCCAGCATATCTTCCCCATAGCAGTTTTTGTCCAGTACCGTCAGCAGACAGCCGGCCGCTCCGGCGTTGATGCCGCTCTGGCCGTCGATGTCCCTGTCGCCTACCATGACCGTTTCGGCGGGGTTCAGGTGGTACTTTTCCAGAAGATATGCTACAGCGTCCGGAGCGGGTTTGCCGGGGAAGCCGTTTTCTCTGGTGACAAAATCCGTAAACAGGTGGGATACCCCGTAGGCATCCAGCGCATCCTTTGCCACGTGATTCCGCAGGGTATAGAGATAGTTTTTCCCTCCGGCGGCCACGATGTCTTCCAGTGTCTCCCGGATACCGTCGAACAGCCGGGGAACGGGGGCATTGGTGAAATCGTGATCCAGCTCGTGCAGGGTTTTGTATTCCTCCGGTGTCATCCCGAAATAGTCTCTGGCATGGAGCCAGGTCACCTGCAGGCGGAGAAACACGTCCTCATAGGGAGGCAGCTCTGTCCGGCCGTGGCGGCGCATGGCTTCCAGAAACATCTGTGCGGTATGGGGATACGAGTCGCACAGGCACCCGTCGAAGTCCCAGATATAATGCTTGAATTTCATACTGTTTTCCTTGTATGGTCATACTCAGTACAGATACCGGATATCCGGTGTTCTGTCCATGGGGATCACCGTCAGCGCACCGCCGCGCAGGTCGGCACCGTGCAGATGGGTGGCCGTGATCCGGTTGTTTTCGTACGTTTTATAATAATATACCCCCCGTGCCGTGTCGCAGCAGCAGGAATAGATGGTATAATCCGCCTTTCCCTCCGGCGTCAGCACAGCCCCTTTGGGCATGGCCACAGCGTCCAGCATATGGAAAAACTGCGCCACATTCTCTTCCGGTGTTTCCTCCGGCACGGCATTGCACCGCAGAAAAGCCGCCCGGACAAACCGGGATGCGGACGACCAGTCTCCCGGCAGTCCCACAGCTCCCATGCCGCTGCAGTACGGGTGACTCTCTCCCGTAAAGGGTACAAACCCCGGCAGCCCCGGCATCTGTTCCGGATGGGGTACAAACCGGTTCACCGGGTCGGCGGGGGAAAGGTGCAGAAACTCCTGCAGCCGGTGCAGGTGATACCCGATGGGGGGATTGTTGGTCAGCACACCGATGGGGTTGGCGGTCAGGGTATGGCTCTCCGCCGTCCATTCCAGCACAAGGCAGTCGTCCTTGTCCGCAATGATCCAATGCAGGGGTGTGGGCGGCAGGTCTTCCCGGAAGGACAGATTGACCACCCGGAAGCTGTCTGCGGCCTCCCGCACCTGTGCCGCCGAAGCAAACTGCCCCAGCACCCAGGGAATCAGCTCAAAGGACGCCACTTCCGCTTTCCCGTCCCCCATGGGCCCATCATAGCAGGCGTTCCCGGGGAAGTTCAGTCCGGCCATGGACAGTCCCTTTTCGTTGGTGGCTTCATAATACAGCGGAACCCCGTCCGCCACATGGGCCATGCCGATCAGGGCATAATGGTGTTCCAGATTTCCCGCCAGCCGGAAGGAAAACGGATACTTCCGGGGCGTAATCACAACGGATTCCCCGTAGGAATACCAGAGATCCAGATTCCGTCCGAAGTATCCGTTCCACGATACAGCAGTACACATAATTTCAAGTAAGAAGTGAGAGGTGGTTTTGCAATACAGTCTCTCCCGTTTTGGGGGAATTTATGCGGCTTTCCGGCGGATACCGGGTATTTCTTACTTCTGACTTCTTATCTCTTATGTCAATGATGATTAACCCTATACCGCTGTCGGTTGACAAACGGTAGGGCGGGATGCCCTCATCCCGCCGACTGACGTTTTGCAAATGGTGTATTTCTGTATGTTATCCATACGATTATATTCTTAAACTTCCTGTATCGCTGTGTTGTCTGGTAGAATACCAAACTTCACGGCGGCGGGATGAGGGCATCCCGCCCTACAGTATTTTCATTTTTTGAAAAAACAAGTTAATCATCCTTTACTTATCTCTTATTTTTCTTCCGTAACCACAAGGTTGATCTTACCGGCGATTTCCGGGTACAGCTTTACGTCCAGGGTATAGGCGCCGTAGTTCTTGATGGGGGCATCCAGGACGATCTTGCGCTTGTCGATGTCGATCTGGTACTGGGTCTTCAGGGCTTCGGCGATGTCCTTGGTGGTGACGGAACCGTATACCCGTCCGTCGGAACCGCCCTGGATCTTCAGCTTCACGGTCATGGTCTGCAGCTTGGCGGCCAGGTCACGGGCTTCCTGCTTTTCCAGTTCGATCTTTCTGGCCTTGGCGGCTTCCTTGTTCTTGATATCGTTCATGACAGCGGCGTCCGCAATGGCAGCCAGCTTCTTGGGCAGCAGGAAGTTTCTTGCGTATCCGTCGGAAACATCCACGATCTGATCCTTCTTGCCCTGTCCTTTTACGTCCTGCAGTAATACAACTTTCATACTATGTTTTCTCCTTTTGGATATGTATTTTTCATAGGAATACAGAAGTAAGATGCAGACCCTCTCTGATTTCTTACTTCTGATCTCTTACTTCTTATTTCATTTTTTTATCAATCGCCGCCTTCAGCTGTTCCACGGCGTCCTTCATGGTGCATCCGTCCAGCTGGGCACCGGCAGCATCGTAGTGTCCGCCGCCGTGGAGTTCTTCCAGAATCACCTGCACGTTTACCTTGCCGTTGGAACGGGCGGAGATGTGGATCTTTTCGCCGATGCGGATCAGGGCAAAGGAGGCTTCCACACCGGCCACCGTCAGCAGGTTGTTGGCTGCCTTGGCGGCGATGATCTGGTCTGCCGGGCCCGCTTCGGCACTGTCAATCTGGGGACAGGCAATGGCGGTTCTGCCGCGGTAGATCATGACGTTCTGCCGGAACCGGCCTTCCCGCATGTAGTCATCCAGCGAGGTTTTGTTCAGATGCTGCATGGTATCCGGGGAAGCGTCGCAGTCCCGCAGGAACATGGCGGCACTGAAGGTTCTCGTCCCGGTGCTTCTGGTGAACTGGAGGGTATCCAGAATGATCCCGGTCAGCAGGAGAGACGCCTCGTGGGAGGTCAGCTCGTCTTTGGGCAGCACCTGCTCCAGCATTTCCGACACCAGCTCACTGGCCGAGGAGGCAGAAGGTTCGATATATTCGATCAGCAGATTCCGTTCGAATTCCGCCGTTTTCCGGTGATGGTCAATGATGGCCACCGTTTCCGCACGGGTGAAGATGTCCGTGGATTCCATCTGCCGCACGTTGTTGACGTCTGCCACCAGCACCAGCGTACCGGTTTCCAGCAGATCCAGCCCCATGGCGCCGTCCACGAACACGCCCAGGAAGTCTTCCTCCCCGTCCAGCATTTCCCGGCACCCCAGGATCCCTCTGTCCGCCGGATTCACGATGACATTGACTCTGGCGCCGCAGTACATGGCCATTCTCGCCAGCCCCACACAGGCCCCGAAAGAGTCGTAGTCCGCATATTTATGCCCCATGATCAGCACATTGGACGCCTTCTTCATGGCTGCGGTCAGCTCGCCGGACACCATTCTCGACCGGACATTGGTACGCTTCTGCACCGTTTTGGTGATCCCGCCGTAGAAGTCAATGGAATCGTCGTTCTTGATCACCGCCTGGTCGCCGCCCCGCTGCAGCGCCATATCCAGCGCCGTATGGGCCGTCCGTTCCTTGTCCGCAAAGGAGCCGTGCACGCCGCTGACCCCCATGGAAATGGTCATGGGCAGATTGCCGTCTCCCACACGGATGGCGCGGATTCTGTCCAGCAGATCGAATTTCCGGCTGACACAGGCTTCCAGCACCCGGTGTTCCGTCACAAACAGGTACTTGTCCCGTTCGTATTCCTTCAGGATCCCGCCGCATTCCTCTGCCCAGTCCCGGAGAACCTGGTCCGTCCGGCTGGCGGCAGAGCGGTAGTTTTCGCTGTCGTACTGCATCATTTCGGTCAGGTTGTCAATGTAGATGTACATCACCACCAGTTCCGAATCGTCCAGTTTCCGCCGCAGCTGTCCAGCCTGGGTGGTTTCCGTCGTCACGACCAGGGCAAAGTCGTTGTCATCGGTTTTGATATGGTTGTATTTCGCCGTGAAGGAACGTCCCTCGCAGGTGAGAGAAACCCCGTCCTCGGTTTTGTCGTCCCGGATCTGGGCAAGATTCACCCCGAACAGATCGGAAACCGTCCGGCCGTATAGCTTGTTCTCCACGGAAAACCGTCCTTCGGAAACAAACAGGCTCTCTGTAGCCGTGTTGTACCAGATGATCCGCTCTTCGCTGTCGCAGATGAACACCGGGGTTTTCATTTTCACCACGGCGTCAAACATGATCCGTCCCATAACAGGGGCAAGGGTTTCGTTCCCGGCTTTTCTGTGCCGTTTCCGGACATACAGCACCCGCACCACCACAATGATGCAGACATACACCACGGAAAGCAGCAGGGCGAAAATGACCCCCGGCAGTCCCGCCAGCGCCAGCCCGGTCAGCAGCATAAACAGCACCCCTGCCAGAGCCGCCAGCAGAAAACTCCAGTTGAAATACCCTGCTATGGGAGTAGTGGTAGTATTCTTTGGCATATGGTATACCGCCCTTTCGGGAGAATTTTTGAAGAAACAGTGCCGTACCGCACCGGCATTACAGATGTTCGTCCTCAGAAGGTTCCGCATCCTTCTTCTGCATCAGAATGAATGCCGCCCCCAGAATGGCCATCAGCGTAAACGCCATGGACACCCCCAGGAACAGGAAGAAAAATACGAAGACAAACAGCGAAGGAAGGGGAGAATGGTTCCGGGGCCGGCCATAGAACGAAGCGGTGTCCATCGCATGCCGCACCTTCCGGAAGCCTACGGTGACACCCACCCAGGCACAGGGCAGGGCAAAGATCCAGTGGCAGTTGGAAAGCACATGATACAGCGGCGGATTGGATGCCGCATCGGTGGAAATCACCAGAAACAGCAGCAGGGTATACAGAATGCTGAAGCTTTTCGGAATGGTAATCCCCTCGTCGGTTTCCGGGGTAAAATATTCGTCGCAGTCCAGAAGCCAGAACAGAAACCGGATTCCTCCGTCGCACAGACCCGCAAACAGGATACATCCCATCCCCGCAATGGCCGGAAGGGCCGCCACCGCCTGATACAGCATACTGTCCACCGTTTCCGGAAGCATCACATACCGCACCCCGCCGGAAGCATCCGCCAGCGCCGCAAATCCGTCGTTCACCGTACTGTGGGCTGCGTCGCACACATACCGGATGGCGTCTCCCAGGGAGGCAAACCGCCAGCTGACCCAGGCAACGGCAAGCAGCACCACGCAGATTCCCACCGCAGAAGCCGTAGACGCAATCCGCACAAACCGCCTTTCCTTCGCCAGAAACAGCGACGCATACACATACGCCACCGCCAGAATGCAGACCGCCGCACACACCGCCGTGAGCCAGTTCCCGCCACAGAGGAGAACTCCCGCCGCAATCCCCGGAGTCACCGCCAGCGCCGCCAGTCTGCGCCACAGAAGGATCAGCGATGCATATGCCACCACGGCCAGCACCACAAAGGGAAGGGTCAGCACCATGGCTCCGCCCCGGAACGTACATCCCAGTCCGCCGGACAGGCAGGCAGCAAACGCCGTCAGCAGCACCAGCGGCCAGCGCATTTCCGGCAGGTCATCCCGTCTTGCGGTCAGCAGATTCCATGTCATGCCGCACTCCTCCTTCTGTGCATAGATATAGATGGTACTATTATAGCAGATAATCCATGGTTTGTCAAATTATTTCTCCGGTATTCACCGGCTGGAAGGGGATTCGGAACCAAAAAGGGAACGCTCTCCTTTTCACAGGAAAACGTCCCCTTCATTCCTATTTCGGACAGAGGATTCTGCCCAGATTATTCCATAGCCGCATAGGCAGCATTGATATCGTCCAGCTTCTTGAGCGCAGATGCTTCGTTGGCCGTGTACATGGACGCAAAGTCCGTCTTGCCCTGCTGCATCATCTGGATTACCTTTTCATTGTAGCCGCCGATCTGGTAGTACATACCGATGTCAAAGAACCGGCTGGAGAAGATGATGTCCAGCATGGCTGCGGATTCTTCGTCACGGAAGTACTTGCCCTTCAGGGTGGTGTCATAGTAGGCGGGGGTGATCAGCTGCTTGCCGTAGTAGGCCAGTGCTTCGATCACGGCGCCGGCTCTGGCGGGATCTTCGGCGGTCACAGGCACGCAGATATAGGAGGTACCGTAGGCGTGCATGGTGTTGCAGTAGTCCTTCTGGGAAGCGTCCCACTTGGGGTAGGGCAGCAGACCGAAGTCGGTTTCCATGTCACGGAACCAGCTGGCTGCTCTGACGTAACGGGTATAGAACAGACCGCGGTTGCCGGTGAAGATGCCGTGTACTTCGTCGTCCGTTGCGCCGCCCAGGAAGAAGGCGATGGGTTCGGTGTTCATGGACAGCCATTCGGTCAGAACGTCAATGTTCTGTTCGGTGTTCAGGGTCAGGCTGATCTTGCCGTCTTCCCCGATGGTGGCGCAGCGTCCGCCGCTGGAGTGGAGCATCCCGATAACGGAGTCCTGCCAGATGATGAAGCCGTAGTTGTCCGTAACGGTCTGCTTGCCGTCGCCGTCGGTGTCGCTGTCCACCACGTCGGCCATTTCATACATCTTATCGTAGGTCCATTCGTTGTTTTCCACCAGTTCGTAGGGGTTGTCCAGACCGTAGTCGGTGATCACCTGCTTGTTGAACAGGATGCAGTAGGTACAGTCGTTGTCCAGAATCCCGATGTCGCCGGTAGAGAAGAACATCTTGTCCCGGATGGAGAGGTGTTCGTTTGCCTTGGGGTCCCACCAGCTCTTGGACAGGTCGATGTTGGGCATGGTGTTCAGGTCAAGGATCCGTCCGTTGTAGGCCAGGGTACACACGTCATAGCAGCCGATGGAGCCGAATTCGTAGTCATTGGTACCGGCCATGACCATATTGTCAAACAGCTTGAACCCGGTACCCTGTCCGCTGGAAGCTTTCCCGGACTGATTGTCCACGGTAAAGTTCACGTTCAGCAGTTCGGAGACAGACTGATTGGTGTTGTACACAGCGTCGTTGACGGATTCCCCGGTGAGCTCTTCCGCCACAAAGTCCGTAAAGGACCAGTTTCCGGCCAGTGCGATATTGACGGTATATCCGCCGTAGTCCTGCACGTCGATATCCAGGGTTTCTTCCGGTTCGGTTTCCACGGTTTCCACAACAGCTGTGGTGTCGGCCGTGGTTTCGACAGAACCGGCATTGCCGCAGCCGGTCAGGAACAGTGCTGCCAGCAGGGCGATGAGAATACGCTTTTTCAGCATGGTAGTTTTTCCTCCGTGTGTTTTCCGCCAACAGGCGATTGATTTTTGCGCAAATATGTGTTGCGTTTATTATAGCATTTTTACTATGGGATGTCAAATGGTTTTTATGATTTCGGTTTTTCTTTTGGGTTTTGGGGTTTGCTTACAGTGGTTATGTTTTGTCTGTGATTATAGAAGTTTCGTACTGGTGTACAGCGGGATGGTTGGTACGATGACCATCGTAGGGGTGTCCTTCCGGACGGGACTCAGAGGATAGGGAGGGGAGAGGTAGGTGCTCAATCGCCGCTCCTTCTCCCCTCCCTACCCTCCGAGACCTCCCACCCTCCCCTCTCATCCAGGCTTGCAAGGTTTGGACTTCATCGCCGGAAGTTACATGGCTTAGAGCGCTTGGCTGAGTGCGTGCGCTGACTTTGAATCAGAGGTTTTGGACGTTAGAGGTGCAGGACATATGGGATACCTGTCTGTAAGTTTTTTATTTCGAGATTGTATCTCATTCTCATAAACCGAATTGGATTTTTCTC
>JAFQGY010000351.1 GCA_017415325.1 Clostridia bacterium | reverse complement strand
TACATATCGTCTCCTGCTAATATGGCTTTTTCCATCAGGGGACGAAGGTTATTCAGCTCGTCCTTTTCCACAGCGAGGGTAATGTTCAGATCTTCCTCTGCTTTCCGGTTTCTGCGGAACACAGCGGATTCCGTTGCTACACCGCTATCCTCTTCATAGTCTAGAATATGGTGTGCTGCATTCCAGAATTCATCGGCATGATTCAGAAAAGTAAAGGTATACCCGCCCAGATCGTCCATGGTACCAGGATATACTGGTTCGGTTTCTACCGCTTCTGTTTCCGTCTGTACTTCTGCTGTGGTTTTGTTTTCTACCGTTTCTGTCTGTCCGCCACAGGAAGAAAGTATGATTGCACATAACAATCCCCAAGGTATCCACTTCTTTTTCATGACATATTTCCTCATTTCTGTAATTTTGGAATCATTTTTTGGCAATATCCACTATAATCAGTATAGTAAACATACAATCAAATTACCATTGAAAAAAAGAATGAATATATGTCAAAATGATATTACTTTCTCACCATCCGTTTTCTCTGCGGAAACCTGCCGGAGAAACACCGTGATGCTGTTTGAACATTTTGGAAAAGGTGAATTGATCACTGTATCCCACAGACTGTGCAATCAGGCTCACATCATACCGGGTCTGCAGCAGCATTTCCGCCGCTCTTTCCATACGGATCTTCTGCAGATACTGTTTCGGAGACATATTTTCGTATTTAACAAACAGATTGCGGATATACGGGCGGGACAGATAAAACCGCTGTGCCAGATCTTCAATTGAAATTTTCTGGTGCATATGGGATTTTAGATACTCCCGAATCAGATCTACATGCTGATGCGTAATGGGAAACTGTTTCCGGTCTACTTCTTCGGCTTTATGCAGGGCAAGAAGCATATCAGCCATTGCGCAAAGAAATTCCCGGTTTTCCTTATATTGTTTACTGTACTGAAGATACAGTTGCAGAAGTTTTGGAATCTCCTGCATACAAGGAAAATCCCCCCATGGTTTAGCCGGATCAATTCCGGACTGTATCAATACATTTTTCGTACACTTCCCGTACAAATCAAAATATGTATAGGACCATGGTTCTTCTGGATCCGGGTAATACTGGGCATAACTGTTTTTCAGGATACAGAAATACTGTCCCGGGCCCAGCCTGACACCGTTGAACCAACCATACCCATCGGAAATATAGTGCAGCACAGTATAACGAAAGATCAGCTCCAGTTTCTCCTTATCCTTGTGTACATTTTCAAATTCCGCATTATGCAGGCAAAGTCTCTCCTCGGTATCCATGTTTCCTTCTCCTTTTACTGATATGATTCATTATACCATATAAAAGTACCGTTTTGCAATAGCATTTTTGTGCGATATGTGGTATACTGAAATTGTCCATGACAGGATGGAGGTATATAGTATGTTTACACAGGTTGAACAGATACAAAACAGAATGTCCCCGGAGGCACTGGATCAGCTCAGCAGGATTTTTGCTCCACGAGAGGTGGCTGTTCCGGTACAGGATCCCATGGAAGGACTCTGTGTTACCCCTGACGGTGAAATTCGTTTTTATGGAGAAGGAAAATTTGCCAACCGGCAGGTCGATGGCAAACGGGTATATCTTTCTTCCGGAGACGGCGGTCTGAACTGGTCCTTCCATGAAGTGGATTCAGATCTGCGTCTAGGGCGATGTCTGTATGCGGAAGGCTGTGATTTATACATCAAATTTGTTTCTGTGGAAGATACCGAAACGGATAGACATATTCCTGCACTACAGCAGTATGCCAAAGGAACCTTTGCGCTTCTCTCCAATGGAGGACCTGACAGCACGGAATATTCCGTATATAAAGTGAATGACAATCATATGCATATTTTCCGGCAGCTTCTGTATTTCCCGGAAATCCACAGGCTACTGACCGTATCCCAGTTTGACGATATGGATGGAGATACTTCCGCCGTTCTGTATTCCGATGATTTTGGAAAAACATGGACAACCCTTGCACTGCCCCGACTCCCTAAACGTGAAATCACACCTCCTGACAAGTGGATCCGTTGGCAGAATTACAGTTGTGAACCAACTGTGGTACAGCTGGACGGTGCAAAACTGCAAATCGTATTCCGTACAAGCTATAATTTCCATTATCAATATGTTTCTGAAGATTACGGAGAAACCTGGTCCAAACCGTTCCCTACTGATTTTCATGGCACTTTAACAATGCCGCTGCTCAAACGGCTCTCAAATGGTAATCTACTGTTTTTGTGGTGCAATACACAGCCACTGCCGGAACTTTCTCCTGAAGAATACCCTCTTCCTCTCAGTAACTGGGAAAAAGAGGGAATCCATGAGATTGTCTTTACAAACCGGGACGCCAATCATGCCGCCATCTCCGATGACAATGGGAAAACCTGGCACGGCTTCCGTGAAATGGCTTTGAATCCCATCCGAAATCACGCGGATTTTCGTTCAGCAGGTCAGAAACAGGAAGGACTGGATAAAAGTGTACACCAGTTTGAATGCGTGGAACTACCTCTTGGGAAGGTACTGGTGGCGTATGGTCAGAATTCGGCCTGTAGGCGTATCATTATATTCGATCCAGCATGGCTTCTGGAAAACGAACGTCGTGAAGATTTTCTCACCGGAACGACGAATGTTTCCACCCATACCTATCTGACAAGCGTTCCCGGCGTCATCCGCGGGTATCATGCCCATTGTTCCTGGAACCGCACAGATGGCCCTGTCCTAATGCCGGATCCTGATGGAAACTACCGCGAGGCGCTGTATCTGACCCGTGTGAATGATCCAAGACTGTTTTCACAGGCACAGGGTGTTGTTTGGAATTTTCCTGCCACACACAGTGGTACTGTAACGTTCATGGCACATCTTTCTGCTGCCGGCCTGACCGTCTGTCTCACCGATCACTGGTACAACCCTATTGACACAGAAGTCATGTCAGAAGCACCGATATCTTTCGTACTGGATGAAACCTGTGCAGAAACCGGTACATGGATTCCCATCACAGTTTTCTTCCAACCAGGGAATTATTCTGTCACAGTAAACACAAAACCAATTATCCGGTCTTCCATCATTTCTGCTTCTGTTTATGGTCTATCCTATCTGCACATCCAAAGCCGTGAACCCATCCCTGGCACCGGTTCATATGTGCGAGATTTTTATGCATTTAATCGGTAAACATGTCATTCTTCATGTTTTTTCATCTTTATTCGGAGGTAACGATATGAATCTGTATACTACACATCCGCAGCTTTGTGATCCCACATTTCTGCAGGAAGGATGTCTTCCACCGCGTGCAACCATAGTTCCTGCCCTGCACAGAGATGTTTTTTTCCGCTGCAAGGAAGAATCGGAAATGATATGTTCCCTCAACGGTACATACCGTTTTTCCTGGCAGACCACGGACTGTCTGACAGATTTCCATTTCCCTGCTTATGATGATTCCGGCTGGGACAATCTGGATGTGCCTTCCATGTGGCAGTACCATGGGTATTCCAAACCCCAATATCCCAATGTACAGTACCCTATCCCTTTCAACCCACCCTATGTATCCTGTGAGAATCCTGTGGGCTATTACCGCAGAACCTTCACGGCTCATCGTGCCCCCCGTTCCATTCTCTATTTCGGCGGGGTGGACAATGCGTATTTTGTGTACCTGAACGATACCTATGTAGGCTTTTCTAAAGGCAGCAGACTGCCTGCGGAATACGATGTCACAGACCTTGTGCAGGATGGAGAAAACCTGCTGTGCGTCAAGGTATTTACCTACAGCGACGCCACTTATCTGGAAAATCAGGATATGCTGCTGGCCAGCGGCATTTTCCGGGATGTGCTTCTGGTACAGACACCAGCTGTATCTGTATGGGATTATGAAATCCGCACGGAAGGAGACACACTCTCTTTGGTTGTAACCCTGTGGGACGGGAATTACAGCGGATATACCCTGCAGGTTGAAGCAGATAGTCAGATGAAGGAACAGTCTGCCAGCAAACAGATGCACTTTTCCTTCACCATATCGGATGCAAAACGCTGGAATGCAGAGACACCGTATCTATATCCGGTATACCTGACTCTGTTGAGAGATGGAGAAGTGATGGAAGTCCATTCCAAGAGAGTTGGCTTTGTAAAGACTGCGCTGGACGGCTACAGGCTGCTTGTCAACGGTTCTCCAGTTACACTCAAAGGAATATGCCGTCACGAACATGATCCCCAAAACGGCAGAGCCATTACCGTGGAGCGAATTGAACGTGAACTACGGCTTATCAAGGAACATAATCTAAACGCTATCCGCTGTGCCCATTATCCTAATCATCCGGCTTTTTATGAAATCGCCTCGGAACTGGGTATCTATGTCATGAACGAAGGAGATCTGGAAACCCATGGATGCGAAGTTACCGGAGATCAGGGTTTTTTGTCTAAGCAAAGCGGCTGGTTGAAAGCCTATATGAACCGTAC
>JAFQGY010000027.1 GCA_017415325.1 Clostridia bacterium | reverse complement strand
TATCGGGTGACGGTGCTGTGATGATCGATGTTTGCAACCCCAGAGAAGTCCGGGAGCTGCTGGACAAATACGGTCTGGCGCCCAAAAAGGGATTCGGACAGAATTTCCTGATCCAGCCCAATGTACCCCAGCGGATCGCAGAAATGTCCCGGAGCTTTGCGCCCATGGACAAGCCTGCCGCCGTACTGGAAATCGGTCCCGGCGTAGGTGCACTGACCCAGTTTCTCTCGGAGTATTATGACAGGGTTACTGCGGTGGAAATTGATACCGGGCTGATCCCTCTGCTGGCGGAAGTGTTAGCGGAGCGGGAGAATATTACAGTAGTCAACAAGGACTTTATGACTGTGGATCTGCCTGCATTTCTGGAAGAACAGTTCGGGGATATTCTGGCAGAAGGCGGTTCTGTGTCCATCTGCGCCAACCTGCCGTACTATATCACCACCCCTGTGCTGATGCGGATTCTGGAAAGCTGGCCTGCCTCCAGACCGGTGCCGCTTGCCGGAATCACAGTTATGGTACAGCTGGAAGTGGCAAGACGGATCTGTGCGGATCCCGGTGATAAGGACGATTACGGTGCGCTCAGTGCGGCTATCGGTCTGCGGGCGGATGCGGAAAAGCTGTTTGATGTGTCGCCCGGCTGCTTCTTCCCGGTACCCAAGGTGTCCTCGGCGGTCTGCGGGATCCTCCCCCACGGCGGTCTGCGGCAGATATACCCGGATGCTCCTGCGGATGACGGAGAATGCGATGCCTTCGGAACGGCTGTGTCGGATGTGATCGGTATGGCCTTCGGGCAGCGGCGGAAAACGCTGGTGAACAGTCTGTCCGGACGTTTTGCCAAGGATGCGACTGCTGCGGCACTGGAAGAAATGGGTCTGCGTCCGGATGTGCGGGGCGAAAAGCTGACCACGGAAGAATTCTGTACACTGACAGGACTGCTTCTGAAAAAATAAAGAAACGAAACAGGTTTTCCGAGAGCAGGGAGAGCCTGTTTTTGCATAGAAATAAGCGATATCCGGTGATTGGCCAGATACCGCTTGTTTTTGTTTGAAGAGTGGTCAGAATGTTATTCAAGGCACATGATGCGCAGAGAAACCAGACACAAATGCTCTTCAGTTTATCAATGCTCAGCATCAGTATCAACAAGTATACATAGTTATAGTCTGTTTTCTGTGTCCCTTGCTAAGCAGCAAAAACCTTTTCTTCCACAGTGAGGACACTTGAAAACCCGGTCATCATTCAAATGGATAGAGAACGCTGCCTTCCACCACCTGGGATGAAATGTTTTATTACATTTTGGACAAACATATTTTTTGGCGGCAATATGCTTCCCTGCAGCTGACCAAACAACTGCGGAGAATACGATTACCGGAACGGCAATTACCCACCACGGAACTTCATACTGTTGGTTAAACCAGTTTACTTTGCATGAGGTCAGGGAAAAAGCAAGAATAATGAGCCATAAAGAATAAAACAGTGTATTTCTTTTCATCAGATTCCCCTATATCCAGACTTTATAATGCATCTGCATGGTATCGGGCAGAGTGTGTCCGTTTACCCAATCACTTCCACGATGTCATGGATGTCCACTCTGTCCACGGTGACTGTGGCGATGCCGTTTTCCCAGGTAAAGTCCAGGGCACGTCCGGCGGGCTGCAGCAGCAGAGCTTCCGGCTTCTTGTCGGTACGGATGGTCAGGGTGATGTCCAGTGCCGGGGGAAGGAAATCTTCCGTGGCGGCGGCGGTGCTGGCATGATTGCCGTTGCCGTTGATGAGCTGGATGCAGAGGTGGTCGTTCTTGTTCAGTACCACCATTTCCACCATGCCTACGGCTTTTTCTACCTTCACAAGCGGTGTGTACAGCCTGTCACACAGGGCTTTTAGGATATTCCGGTGCATAAACTGTACGCAGTCGCCGTACTGCCATCCGATGTCAGCGGCAAGCACTGCAATCTTACCCTTGCCCCAGGGGAGAATCACGCCGCCGGGTACTGTGGTTTCCTTTTCCTGATCGCCGAACCAGACCACGGTTTGTGCTTTTTCCGCACTTACGCCGTGTGCATCCCGCAGCATACCCACTTCTTCATGATCCAGAGATACCCATCTCCACTGGCCGGAGCGGTCGTCGGTGTCGATGGTGTAGGGCAGATATTCCTGGAAGATCCGGGCGGTGTTGTGTCCCGTCAGCAGGAGACTGCCGCCGTTTTCCGCATAGGCAAGCAGCTCTGCGATCATGTCCGGTTCCAGACCATAGGCCAGTTCCGGGACGGCAATGAGCTTGTATTTGTCACAGTTTCCTCTGAGGGTGAATTCTCCGGCGATCTCCACAGACTGGGCGGCATCACAGAACAGTGCGGTGAGCCCTACCGTCCGTTCATATCCGGAGCGGGCATACAGATTGGCGGCTTCTTTGGCTCTGTCATACTGGGACAGCAGAATCACGGCTTCGTGTTCCGCCTTGCCCCGGAAGCAATACGGTTCTCTGGCTCTGATGAAATCTGCCACCGGCTTCATGCGGCGGATCTGTTCCATACGGGGAGAACCGTCCTTGTACTGGGTGATGTAGTTCTGGAAACCGCCGCCCACAGCCAGTACGGTTGCGGCTTCCTGCATGATCTGTACCGGATGCTTGGGAACGCCGCCGGGTTTTGAGCCGTTCTGGGCGCGGAAATTCCATGCCATCAGATCCCATGTATGGTTGTGCTGGGCAATGGCACGTCCCGCATACCGGGCAACATTGAAGGAATTCCAGGGATTGAAGTCACCGGAAATATAGTCTACATCGGCGGAAACCGCTTCGGGCATATGGTCGGTGTAAGCCCAGTTGGAAGCAATCTGGAAATCCGGATATTCCGCATGGACAGCATCCACATAATGGCGGACATAACGGCGGAACAGTTCCCGGCAGAAATCACGGTATTCGTCGTAGTACGGATCTTCTCTGTTGGCAGGCAGCTTTCCGGCCAGGTCAATTCCGGTTTCCTTTTCAAAAGCGGCAACGGTATCCGGATGGAAGTCCGCACAGGTACCCCAGCATTCTCCGTCCACCCATACGCCGTCCACACCGTATTTCCCGGCGAGTTCCTTGAACTGCGGGATCAGCAGCTTGTCTGCATAGGCAAAACCCATGGTTCGGGTGATTCCTTTGGCGGGGGAACCGTCTGCGTTTACCACCACATCTTCCGGATGGTTTTCACAGTACCGGTAGTCCATGACACCGGAGTAGTGCATGTACAGTGCCACGCCCTCTTCTTTTGTGACCTTCCGCCACAGAGCCAGCGTGTCAAAGGCAAATTCCGGCATGGGATTTTCGCAGGCGGTGGGATAGGATGCCCAGCCCGGATGGCCCTTGCAGTCGATCTGGATGAAGTCGGGTCTTATGAGCTGACAGATCTCCCGGATGTCTTCCTCTTTCAGGGTGGCACCTACCACAACCCCCGGGGCAGGGGAAGCATGGAAGTCAAAATGGAGTCCGAATGCGCTGTCGGAACGTCTTTTCATAGGTGAATCCTCCTGTATGGATGTGATTTTTATATTTTGGCAGTATTGTTTGCTGAAGTCTTTCGGCAGACGAGCACCGCTGCCAGTACCGAGGTGACCCCGGCTGTGAGTTTTCCCACGATCATCGGCAGAATGTAGGTGCCGTCAAAGGCCATGGTGAAGGCCAGATGACCGGCGAAGGTGAAAGCACCGGAAATGGCAAAGGCGGCGTTGTATATAATCCCCCGGTCGTCCATGTCCTTCACCATACCGAAGGTGGTGACACTGGTGGCCATGGAGGAAACAAAACCAAGGGCGGCGGTTTCGTTGATCCCCATCCTGCTGCCCAGCAGTTTCAGGGGCTTCTGCAGCAGACGGGACAGCACGAACATCAGCGGAAAGGCCCCGCTCATGACGGCACTGGCATTGAGACAGACCATGGCGCCGTTTTCCAGGGTATCCAGCCCCGGCAGAACCTCAATCCCGGCCAGATACCGCAGGATCGACAGCGCCAGTCCCACAGTGATCAGAATCTTGATCCCCTTGCCGAAGATGCCGAAAATTTTCACACAGACCATGGGGCAGAGAGCCAGACCAATGGCAATCAGACCGGAGAACAGAAGCAGCGGCAGCAGATCCCACAGCAGGGTACCGATGGACAGACCGGAAACCAGTCCACCTGCCAGACAGCCCACAGGTATGGTGACGATTCCGCAGAGAAAGCCCAGCAGAACCGGTTTGTGACAGGATTCTTCCACCACCCCCAGGGCAAAGGGAATGGTAAAGGAGATGGTGCAGCCCATCATGGAGGATACCACAAGGGCGTTGAACATCCCTACCGCCGGATCTTTTGCCACTTCGGCAGACAGCGGCGCTCCGCCCATGTCGTTGGCAAACAGGGAAGCAGGAATGATGGACGGGTCGATGTGCAGATGGTTCCATACCAGGTCAAATACCGGGGAAAGGATGCCGGCGATCCAGGGGGAAATGACGATCATCCCGATCATGGACAGCGCCATGGTGCCCATCAGATGGAATCCTCTTTCAAATTCCTTCCCCAGCCCGAAACGGCAGCCGAAAATCCGGTCCAGTGCACCCAGCATGGAGAAGACAAGCATGATTACAGTGATACCATTCATACGCATTCACCCGATGGAGACAGGTTCAAACCGTCCGGGGGCGGTCAGCACATAGATTTCCCGAAACCCATGGGCCAGCAGCAGTCCGGCGGCTTCCGGATACCAGCAGTCCAGTGCCCGTCTGTCGTGGCAGTCGGAGGAAATGACAGCGCCGTATCCCAGCCGGTGCAGTTCTTTCAGCAGGAATGGTGCCGGATAGGGGGTGGTGCGGTATCCCCGGGAGATGGCGCCGGTGTTGACTTCAAAGAACGGTATTTTCCCCGCCAGTGCTTCTGCCGCTTCGATGGCCAGATTCTGATAGGCTTTGGATTCTGTATCGAAGAAGGTGCAGTTTTCGCTGTGCTTGGTGATCAGGTCAAAATGGCCGATGATGTCGAAATTTCCGAACCGTGGCAGCCAGGTCATGGATTCGTAGTAAGCCCGGGCATAGGCCATACCGTCCCCGCCGAACCGCTGGTCAATCACCCGCTGTACCTCTGCCTGGGAACGGTCAAAGCCCACTGTGGTATCCGGGAACCGGAAGTAATGTACGGAACCGATCAGGTAGTCATATCCGGTCAGGTCAACTTCGGAATACATATCCACTTCCAGACCGCAGAAAATTTCGATCTGTCCGGCGTATTTTTTCTGCAGCGTACGGATCTCTTGTTTGTAAAACTCTGTGCCTTCCGGTGACATGGCGTGGCCGGGGGAGTAAGCCATAGGGGAATGCCCGGAAAAGCCGATGGAATCGAAGCCTTTTTCCATGGCGGCGGCAATCATTTCTTCCGGCGTATCAGCACCGTCGCACCAGGTACTGTGTATGTGAAGATTCTGTTTCTGTATCATATATGCCTCATTTGTTGTCGGAAAATACGGGTCTTTATGGGTATTATAGCATAGAAAATCCGCTTTGGCAATGGGCAACTGTGTAAAAAAACTGTATGGCATCGGGAAAGATACCATACAGGAAAGGAGACTGGATTCGATTTTTCGGTATTTTGCAGATTTTGCAATTCAACTGTGGCGGCTTCATTGGGGGGCAGGATAAACCCACTCCTACAGAATCCGATGCTTTGTCCGGGCAATGATGTGATCCTGCAGGGGTTTGTTTATGAGAGAGAACCGCTGGCTGAAGCCCGATACCCGTACGGCCAGATTCTGGTGGCATTCCGGATGCTTCTGGGCGTCAATCAGGGTCTGGGCGTCGATGATGTTGAACTGTACATTGGACAGACCCATTCCGGCGGCAGTCAGCATGGAGTCGGTCAGCAGGGGGAGATTCCGTGCCGTGAACAGCTGGGGATCGATTTCCACAATGGCGGAGGTGGTGCCGGGGGTACGCTTTGTAGGCAGACGGCACAGGGAATGGAGCAGGGCGGTGAAGCCATTGAAGTCCCGGCCCTGCATGGGGGACATGCTGTAGGCCATGATTTCCCCTTTTCTCCGGCCGTCCGGTGTGGCTGCGGTGTTGGCGCCGAATTCGATCATCCACAGATAGGTGAAGGGCTGGGCGTGTAGGGTAATATCATACTTTTTCTCCATTTTTTCCATGCAGTCGCAGGCAAAGGAGATAATATCCGCCGCCAGTCCGTCCACTTCGTCCATGCCGTTACCGTATTTGGGAACCTTGTTGACCCATTCCAGCCGTTTGGTCTCATCCGGGAAGTTTTCCACAAGAACCGTTTTCATTTCCGACAGGGTCAGGATCTTGTTCTTGTACACAAATTCCTTCACCACCATCAGGGAATCCGCCAGATTGGGCACACCCATGAGCATCATCTGATAGGTATCATACAGGCATCCCGCATCGTTGAAGTCTCTTCCGGATTCCAGACAGCCTTCGGACAGCATGGATTTCACCGGCTTGGGGGTGTATTTCCCGTATGGTCTGGAACGGGACAGCATCACGGTGGTGCGCTCGATCATGTGGGCGATCTGTGCCTTGACCGCATCGTAAAATGCCTGGAAGGTGCTCAGCTTTTCCAGATCTCCCGTATCCATCCCGGGCATCAGTTCCGGTTTCATGAGACTGTGTCCGCTGCCGAAAACGTATTCCAGACACTTCAGCAGATTGCACCGGGAGGTCACCGCATGGGGATTGTGCTTTCCGGGGATCACCGTTTCCACACATCCGATCTGGGTGTAGTCACAGGCATCCTCATGGGAAATGCCGGCAGCTTCCAGGGCGGGAATCATGACATCGTCATTGAAGAAGAAGGGAACCCCTTTCTGTACATGCCCCACCACTTCCAGCGCTCTCTGCAGGAAGGCGGGATCCGTGGCGGCGCTGTACCGTACTGACAGACAACGGATGAAGTCCAGCTGTTCCGTGGCGTCCAGCATCATCCAGGACAGGGCATTGACCGCACTGGTGCCGTCGGGTTGGGTTCCGCCTACCGCAGACTGCTGTACGTCATAATTCCGGTACAGCTTGACCCAGAGACAGCACACCAGCTCGAAGGCTTCTTCTTCCGTCAGCACACCGGCATCCAGATCGGCTTTGTAGAAGGGATACAGAATCTGATCCAGCCGCCCCACGGAATTGGCGTTGATGTTGTCTTCAAATGTATTCAGAATATGGGAGAACCACACTGCCTGTACCGCCTGCCGGAAGGTTTTCGGGGGATGCACGCTGAGCCAGGTACAGTCTGCGGCGATCTGTTCCAGTTCCGTTTTCCGGGCGGCGTCGGTTTCCTCTGCGGCCAGCCGTGCGGCTTCTTCCCCATACCGGGACATGAACACGCCGAAGGCACGGCATACCGCTTCACAGGCATCGTACAGGGGCAGGTTCCCGTTGACAGCCCGATACCGGCCGATCTTCGCCAGCAGTCCTTCCACCCCCAGGGTCAGTACCATATTGTACCCGATGACGGAGTGATTGTCGGAGATGATATGTCCGCAGGCGGCAAAATCGTCCAGCAGGGCTTTGTCCTCCGGGGTTTCCCAGTTGGCGTACAGCCCCCATACGGGAACGGCATGCTCCTGTGGCGGTACACCGATCCGGGAAGAGGCTTTCCCCCGGTTGGCGATGAACCATTCCATCTCTTCTTCCGTGAGCATGGAGGAAGGCTGCCACTGTCGCAGGGTATCGTCCCCATGCCACGTGTATTCCTTTGCGCTTTCGGAGAAATTGTAGCCTACAATCAGTTCTCCCGGGAAGATGCAGGGACGGATATTTTCCAGTACAGAACGGAGTCCGGCTCCGATGCATTCCATCCGTCCGGCATCATCGGCACAGGTGAGAATCCCTTTATAGAACCAGTAGTCCCGCTGGGCAAAGATCAGATCGCTGTATGTGTTGGCTATAGCTGCTTCTTTCAGCAGTGTTACTCTGTCGGTGATAGGAAACATCTGATTCCGCCTTTCTTCATATTGCTGCCTGTATAAGGCATATTCCTTTTTGTAATCCTGCGGATAACATCCGTATTCCTTGAGAAATGCTTTGCTGAATCCGCTTACAGAATCGTAGCCGAATCGGTTTGCCACGCTGATCACTTTTTCTCCTTCGGCAAGTGCCTGTGCGGAAAGCTGGATCCGTCTGCTGCGGATGTATTCTGTGAGGGGAATATGCATTTCTTCATGAAAACGACGACAAAGATGCCATCTGGAATACCCGAAGGTTTCCGAGAGGACATGCAGTGACAGTTTGTCTTCAATATGTTCATGGATGTATTGCAGGACAGTGTACATATAATCTGATACCCTAAATTCTGTGATACTTCAATTATATAAAATTTACCGGAAGAATTCCACTCCTTTCTTGCGCTTTTTCAGAAAAATACGTATCTTTTCGTATGAATCGGATAAAAACCGGAAAAATATTGACAATCTCCTGTGTATGCTGTATACTGTACCCATCTCCATCACAACACAGAGAGGATACCGTTATGAAACCGATTATGAACAGATTTCCCATCGGATTCTGGAACTATACCGCGACCGGACAGCAGACTGCAAAGGACGTAAAGGACTGGGCGGATCTGGGGATGACCATGGCCAACAGCCCGGAGTACTGGGAAGGCTGTGACAGACAGTGCATGCTGGACATTCTGGATGCCTGTGCCGAGCAGGACATCAAGGTGATCCTGTGTGACCGCCGGGCCAGATGGTGGGGCATTTCCGAGGATCCGGAAGGGGTCAGAGCCAGATTTGAAGAGGCTGTGGCGGATTTCGGCAGCCATCCGGCCGTGCTTGGGT
>JAFQGY010000350.1 GCA_017415325.1 Clostridia bacterium | reverse complement strand
GCTGACGGATCCCGTTGGTGTGGCAGGTATACGCCAGCAATCCGATAGAGACACCGTCTTTTTTCAGAATCACCGGCCGGGGATCGAACGAGGCTCCCATGGGGATCACAGGCTGTGCATCCCAGAACCGTACGGTATCGGCAAGACCTGCAGAACCCATGTCCAGCATGTGGTTGTTTGCCAATCCGATCATATCAAACCCCAGAGCAACCAGATCCAGTCCCAGCTGCTGGGGGGAGTTGAATGCGGGGTAACCGGAATACCCGTAGGATTCTCCCGCCATCACCGTTTCCTGATTGATGAAAGCAAAATCTGCGGCATGAATCTGTTCCGCCACATCTGCATACATGGGCAGAAAATCGTATTCCTTTTCCGCCGAACCACGCTTCCGGGCATCCATATAAATATTCGGATGGATCAGATTGTCACCCACGGCAAGAAATGTGATTTCCAACCCCAGATACGGATCCAGTTCCGGATACTGCACGGCTTCCGATGGCATGTCGGAGACGGTGGTATTTCCATGCACAGGCGCACCGGCGGTGTACACAGGGGGCTCATCCGGAATACGCAGGCTTATTAGCGGATCCGCTGACAGATCTGCACAGCCGGTCAGAAGAAGCAGTATCAAGATAACAGCAGAAAAACGTCGCATAGTACATTCTCTTTTCCGAACCTGACAGAAACAGGAAAAAGCCGGACTTTCGCCGACCGGATTCCTATAGAGGATCTGACAGTTATTTATCGTTGTTCTGCAGATCGGAAATTTCTTTCATAAAGGTATCAATGTCCTTGAATTCCCGGTGCACGGAAGCAAACCGCACATAGGCTACGGCATCCAGCGCCTTGAGCTTTTCCATAGCCAGTTCACCGATCCGCTGCGAGGTAACTTCCCGGCGCATGGTATTGTACAGAGAAGCTTCGATTTCATCGGCAACCTGTTCCGCATTGACCGGACGCTTCTGGCAGGCTTTCAAAAGACCCGTCAGGAGCTTGTTTTTATCAAACAGTTCCTTGGAACCATCTTTTTTCAGCACAACGGGCTGATAGACATCAATGATTTCATAAGTTGTAAAACGGATGTGACACTTCAGGCATTCCCGGCGGCGACGGATGCTGTTGCTTTCTTCAACCGGACGGGAGTCGATAACTTTGCTATCGTCAAAACCACAGGACGGACACTTCATAATGCATTTTCCCCTTTTGTCACGTTTATATTCAATTACATGTATAGTATAGCATGAATATGTGCTTTTGTCAAGAATTTGGACAAAATTTTTGTGTCTGACAGGTAGTTTCTACCATATTTCTGTGAAAAAACAAGTGAAAACTGTGAAATGCAGAGGGAACAGCAGCTGTTTGCCGCCGTAAAATGCCCGCTTACCGGAAAAGGCTTGCAGATCGAAAACATTTCTGGTATACTGGGGACGCAAGAGAAACCAAGGAAATGAAAGGAGCGAATCCATGCGTTATTCCATTGCCATAGAGCCGCAGATTCCGGAATGCCATGTGGAGATCCACTGCAGTCAGGTCAACAGGGAAGTGGAAGGAATCCTGCAGGCGCTGGTTCTGACGGAAACCACGGTGGCAGGGCAGGCCGGAGCGGAGACCCGTTTCATCCCCGTTTCACAGGTGCTGTACTTTGAGTCCGTGGACGACAAAACCTACCTGTACACCCACGACGAGGTACTGTCCTGTGACCTGCGCCTGTACCAGATCACAGAAAAGCTGGACGATGTGGGATTTGTCCGGATTTCCAAGTCTGTGGTGGCCAATCTGCATCACATGTATGCCATCCGGCGGGAACGGAACCGGACTCTGACGGCAGAGATGTCCAACGGCGAGAGGGTGCAGGTATCAAGGACATATCTGCAGGAAATTCAGAGAAAACTGGGGGTGTGAGGAATGGATAAGAATCAGAGACAATGGTTCTGGCGGATGGTTATGACCGGATATACTGTCGGCAGTCTGGCATGTATGCTGATCACATACATCGGAAACATTATCACACTGCCATATGTCAGAGCAGCGCATATATGCTTGTTTTTCGTAAGTATGTCGGGAGCATATATATGGGTAAAGCTGTACAGGAAAGGAATGTCGAAAAAAGAGTTGTGGAAAATACGGTTTCTGAATATGGTTATGATGATAGTAGAATTTGCTGCTTTTCAGATTCTATACCGTATGATCTATTTTGATATGTCAAAGGGTTTGGTTGAACTGCATGTACTGCCGGTGCTGACGGGCTGTGGACTCATTATTGTCTGGATGATTGTATGGTATAGTATTACCGATAGAATTGAAAAAGCACACCTGAAACGCATCAACGAAAAACTCTCCCAGAACAGGCCTCAATAACAACAGAAAGAGCTGTATTCCCAACCGGAACCGCAGCTCTTTTCCGTATCTCTTATTTCGTACTTCTGACCTCTTATTTTTCTTTCACAAGCATTCTTGCGGCTTTGGAAGGCAGCTCCAGAGTAAATTCTCCGTCAGAAATCACCGCTCTGCCGATCCCGTCCACCGGATCAAACACCACAATCTCCCCAGCTTCCCGCACCGTCACAGCACAGTCGTCCCCCCGGTTATGCACAAACCAGAGTACCGCATCTTCCGTTTCCGAACGCCGTACCCGCACTGTGGGACAGTCTTCCGCAATATCCAGCACCGGAGAAGCCTGCATATCCCCGATCTGCTCCGGAATGCCGTTCCAGCCAAAGGACTCCGGATACCGCATCTGCAGATCCGCCAGAGCATCACATTCCAGATTGGTCCGTATGC
>JAFQGY010000349.1 GCA_017415325.1 Clostridia bacterium | reverse complement strand
GTCGATTTCCCGCAGCAGAATTACCACTGTGCTGGCGGTACCCGTAAGCATCCCGTACATCATCAGGAACTGCTCTTCCGTGTATTCCGGGAACAGCTTCTTCGCCACATAATAGTTGTAGAAATAGGTAAACCCCAGCCCCAGCACACCCAGAATCAGGATGATGCCCCAGTATTTTTCCAGAATCCCCAGACGGATGGCGGCAATCCCGGCTACCACCATAATGTCGTAGAAGAAATTGCTGATCCGGGTCATCAGGAAGTCATTGATATACTTCCGTTTTACCAGCCCTTTTTTCCGCAGGGTATTTACCACGGTTTTCACAAGTGTCGCCGCCAGTACCCCCAGAATGAAGTTGAACCCGTAGATCACAGACTTCATCCCCGGCAGAAGCATCCCCAACAGCAGCATGAACAGATAGGAAATCAGATATGCCAGGGACACAAAGGCCACCTGTACCGTGGTTTTGTCCATACTGCCCTGCATGGGAATCTCGTCCTCGCTCTGGATCTGTTCCATCTGCAGATTCCTCTCTTCCGCCGCCTGTACGGTGATTATTCCCCGTTTGCGCAGCAGGTTCAGGTGGATCACGCCGCCGATGCTGGCAGACAGAAACCCCAGTGCCGCAATGGTCAGTCCGAAGCTGCGGCCGCCCACAAAACCGTGTTCCGTTTCAAAAATCACACCGAAGTTCAGTGCCTGGCCGGTACCCTGTCCGTAGCCGAAGGGAAGCAGAATTCCCGCCGCAGGGAAGAAACCGGATACAACCACAGCCGACACAATGGTGATGCCCATGCCGAGAATCCCCTGCAGCAGGTAGGTGGATACTGTCGTCACGCCGGTATTGAAAATTTCCACCGTCCGTTTTTTCGACAGCCTGCCGCCGGAGGATTTCAGCGTAGCCGCAATGAAGCCCAGCGCCAGTGTGTGGTAGGTGATGATCTCCAGATTGGCTATCCCCTTGCCGCCGAAAAATGCGGTATCGAAAAATACTTCCCCGGTGACAGCCCCATAGATTTCCGCCAGCACCAGCAGAATCGCCCCGCCCAGTACCGATGTAGGGATCAGGGACACCCGCAGGAATTTCACCGTCCGCTTCAGCACATTGGCCGCCAGCAGGCTCACCAGCAGCACCGCAACCAGATGGAAGCCGCCCCATACACTAAAGTCCCAGAAATTGTTCATGTTCCGCACCCTCCCGCAGATTTTTCGCCCGATGATAGATATTCACATATTTCAGCGCATTGAATCCCTTATTCAAGCCCTTGATCTGGTACACCATATCATCCGCATAGATATTGAGCTTGTTCCGCCCCAGCACCGTCACCGCAGCCGCCGTATCGTGGGGGAAGACCAGCTTTTGTTCCCCTGCCGTCACGGTAATCCGGTCGCCGTACAGGCACATTTCCGCTTCCGTAAACAGTTCCGTTTTCTTCTGATACAGCTCTACGGTGGAAACCTTCACGCTGTCCCGGAACATGGGCGTCTCCGTCCAGAGCGTCAGATCCAGTGTATTGACATACGCACACTGGGCATCGTACCATTCTGCCGCAAACCGGTACGGGAATGTTCCGTTCACCCCTTCCAGCTCTCTGGTGGGCAGATACCGTACCGTATTCCCACAGGTCAGGCATCTGCAGGTGTCACCGTGGCTCTCCCAGGCAGACAGGCCGCAGTCCGGACAGGTGTATACCATCCGTTCCAGATATTCCGCCGACTTTTTATGGAAGAACTGTCCGCTCTCCGCATTGGCTTCGTTCACATCCAGCGCCTGCCGGATCAGTTCGAACAGAGCGTCGTCGTCCATGGCGGCATATTCATCCGGTTCCACCATCCGGTACACATACGCCCGCATTTTCCCTTTGCGCACTACATCACTCCAGCGGGGACAGACGCCATAGCCGCCCTCGATCCGGAACAGCGCCAGAGGCAGTTTCAGCTTCCGCACCAGCGAGACAATGGAGGGCTTGATATACCCGGTATAGCCGCTGTAGGTACGGTTGCCTTCTGGAGCCAGCGCAATGGTGCCGCCCTCTCTGGCAATCCGGATGCAGTTCAGAACCGCCTGTATGTCCATGGTCTGCTTCTTGATGGGAATGGGTGCTACCGCAAACCGGAGGAGCTTCGAGATCCAGCCCAGCGAAAAAATATCTTCCGTCGCCAGATAGTACACCGGCTGGGGAAAGGTCATGCCGATGAAAAACTGGTCAAAGGGGGTCTGGTGGTTCATGACGATCAGACATTGCCGCATGTCCTTCTTTGGGATCCACTGCACATCCACCCGGTACCGCCACCGGACATAGGGGCCCACGATACAGCGGGCAATGCTGGTGATCACCCCATGACGGGGCAGGGTCCATTGGTTCTTTTTCTGCATAGGTCTGTTTCCTTTTCGATGTCGGTTATCTTCCTATTATAGTATATTATACCTTTT
>JAFQGY010000348.1 GCA_017415325.1 Clostridia bacterium | reverse complement strand
GTCTCGGAGGGCAGGGGAGGGGGGATGACGCGGCACCTGAGTGTCAATCTCCCCCCTCCCTTGTCCTCTGAGTCCCGTCCGGAAGGACACCCCCTCTATGGTCATAGAGAATACCCCACCTCTGTAGGCAAAACAAACATCCAAATCCAAAATTTCCCCCTCAAACCGCTCCCATCTCCCCCCGCTGTCAGGCGAAAAAACTTGACAAATCCCCCCACATATGCTATAATAAATTATGTATTGCCATATAATATAATGTAAAAAAACAAACAAAGAAAACAAGGAAAAAACCCGCTGAAAATACAGGAAAACGCAAAGGAAAACGAAGATAAAAAAGGAGGGCGCCCCATGTCGAATCTGAACGCAGGGGACCTGTCAGCCATCTGGCAGATCATGCTCAAAACCATGCAGAGCGAAAACCTCATCTCATCCACCGCATGTGATCTGTGGTTCAAGTGCTTCCGGCTGGATTATCTGGACCCGGACAAGGCCGTGTTTGCCGTGGAAAACGAGATGAAACGCAACATCATACTGGACAAGTATTCTGACCTTCTGGTCACCCAGATCGAGCAGGTCATCGGGTACACGCCCCAGATCCAGATTGTCACGGACACCAGTCTTGCGCCTGAACTGAACCGGACGGAAGGGGTGCCCTATCCCGCCGAGATCGTGAAGGAACGGGAAGCGGAAAGAGAACGGGACAAGGCCAGAGCCATGGAAGAAGAACTGGCGGCCTCCGACCTGCTGGAACGGATCGGGAATCTGCCGAAGGGGGAGAGCACCAGAGATCTGCCGGACATGCGCCGGGGACTGACCTCGCCCTATCTGAAGGAGCAGTACGAGGACACGGAGAGAGACCCGGGGTATGCGGAAATCAACATCACCGAAGGGGAGAAGGCGTCTCCCGTGCCCTCCGGCAAGCCCAGCGGGGACCGGCAGCTGACCTACAACGAGGACTACACCTTTGAGAATTTCGTGGTAGGGAACTCGAACCAGTTTGCCCATGCGGCGGCGCTTTCGGTTGCGGAGAACGTGGGGATGAAGATCAATCCTCTGTTCATTTACGGGCCGTCGGGGCTGGGGAAGACCCATCTGATGTACGCCATAGCCAACCGGGCGCTGAAGCGGGATGCGTCCATGAAGGTGATTTACGTCAAGGGGGAAGAATTCCTGAACCAGCTGATTGAGGCGATCCGGGGCGGGCGTTCTTCTGCCACGGCGGAATTCCGGGCCAAGTACCGGAGTGCGGACATGCTGCTGATCGACGACATCCAGTTTCTGGCGGGGAAGGAATCGACCCAGGAAGAATTTTTCCACACCTTTGATGCGCTGTACGAGGATCACAAGCAGATCATCATCACCAGCGACCGGCCGCCCAAGGAGCTGACGACGCTGGAAGAACGGATCCGGAGCCGGTTTGAAGCGGGGCTCATAGCGGACATTCAGCCGCCGGACTACGAGCTGCGTCTTGCGATTCTGAAAAACAAGGCGGACCAGAACAATCTGGAAGTGCCCATTGACGTTATCGACTTCCTTGCGGAGAATCTGCAGTCCAACATCCGGCAGATCGAGGGGGTCATCAAGAAGCTGGGAGCAAAGAATCTGCTCTCGGGGATGCCCATCACCATGGACATGGTACTGACGACTCTGCCGGAATACTTACGGGACACGGAACCCATCGGCGACACGGTAACCCGGATAGTGGACATTGTCTCCCGGAAATACAACGTGACCACGGCCGACATCATGGGCACCAGCCGCAAAAAGGAAATCAAGACGGCCCGCAATGTCTCCATGTACATCGTCCGTCAGGTCACCAAGATGTCCCTCCCCCAGATCGGTGCCGTCTTCGCCCGTGACCATTCCACTGTGCACTCCAACATCTCCATGGTGGAATCCGAGCTGACCACCAACACTTTGTTTGAAGCAGGGGTGGCGGAGATTATGAAGGAAGTCAAGCGGGGGAACTGAGCGTACAGAGGGAGAGTAGTCCTGGGCGTTCGGGAGGAGAGACGCGGCTTTTGAAAAAGCCTGGCAAAACTTTTAAACGATTACAGCGGTTTTGTTGGGTGCAGGCAGAGCGTTATCGAACTGACAGCGGTGGTTGTACGGTTTCGGGGCGTTGGGGCTGAGCAGGGGAGTTTCTGCGGGAGAGTGGGGGAATCAGCGGCGGCGCTTCGCTTTGTTTGGGCTTTCGACTTCCACAAGTGGAAGTCGGGTGGAGCGGTCAAACGGACATCTGCTTTGATGATTGGCTTATAGAAGGCGCTGCCCCATTCAGGGGAATGCATAGGTTTTGTATTTTTATGCATTATCTCCGGTCTGCCGGGTTTCTTCCGTCTTGTATCTCTGACCTCTTACTTCTTATCTTTCGCTTCTTGCTTCTTCTCTCGTTTTCCACACCTATTTCTTATCTCTTATTTCTTATTTCTTACTTTTCTCCACTTTTCCACATGGGTTTTCAACATGTTGTGGAAATTGAATTTCAGGGTGTGGATATGCTGTGGAGTGGGTGTTGGGATGGTGGGGAAACCGATGAAATATCCAGTGTTTTCCTGCATATTCGCCTTGTGGATAAGTGTATTTCACAGTTTTCCACATCAGTTCTCAAAAGGGTGTTGAAAACCCGTTCGTATGTTTTGGAAAACAAAAATCCACATGCTTTCTCCACATCTCCGCCGCTTCTGCCCTTCCTGTGGGAAACGGGAAATTTTGTATAATTCCGGAAATAGAACGGATTCCGGCGGAGGAGAGAAAAACAGGGTGTGGATAACACAGGCAAACCCACAGGTTTCGGGACGGATTTCCCAGTTTCGGCTGTGGCTTCACGGAAGAATCCGCCCGGATGCCCATCGTACGGTTTTGGTGAAGATTTCCTGATGGGACGGATGCAGGATGGTCGGTTTTAGCAGACTGCACAACAAAAACCGCTTTTCCACAATTTTGCTTCCCCTACTGCTGCTACTTCTTCTGTATTCTTTAAACTATACTATATATCTTTATACTAACTCTATTTATAGGGGGAGAGAAAGAAGGATGGGCCGGCAGGGTCGATAGGCGGGGGCTCGTTCGGGCGGGATGAATAAAGTTGTTCATAAAGTGTTCGGACGAGCGAATAATAGAGTGGATTGAAATGCAGGAATTCCGATGCATCCTGCAAAATAAAAGTTGCCAAAGATATCGTCGTTCAAAATTTTTGTTCGGTACTGAATCTTGTGATTGCTTGAAAGATAAATCTTCCCGGAAACGGGAATGTATATATGATGGAGGAAAATTGGGGATGGCTTTTTGAATTGGGTTGGGTTGACAGAATTTTTTTGGGTGCAGAGCGGAATCCCCCGTCACGCCTTGTGGAGCAATCGAAATAGGAGAGTTTGCGGAAGGCGTGACACCCCCCTTGAAAAGGAGGGCGCATTTGTTGGGCTTTGGTTGGATTTGTATGACGTTGGTTTGCGTTGGGGCTGACTATGTCTGGTCGAGCTTGACCGCTCTACTATTCAGCCCTGACCAGTGCGAAGCACGGAGCTACTGCAAGGTCAAACAATGCGAAGCCGCTGTAAAAAAACAGTCCGGAATGAACATTCATGCTGATGCTGTATGGCTGCGCACCCGGATTTGCAGAAAACCAAATCCAATGCCCACCCATTTGTTTAAAGTTTTTGCCAAGCTTTTTTCAAAAAGCGTCCCACCGAGCTTCGTCTACGACGAACTCGAAGAGTTGACAAGTCAACTCTGGTCTCTCCTCCCCAACGATTTGGATTACTAAAAAAGGAGTATATAAAAAATGAAAGTAACGTTTGATAAGGCGAAACTGCTTGCGGCGCTGCTGCCGGCGGCTGGGATTTCGCAGGTGAAGAATACGCTGACTACGGTGGAAGGGCTGCTGTTTGAGTGTCCGCCGAGAGAGAAATACGGGAAGTTTGAGGGGGATCTTTCCTCGACCTGCCGGATTTCGGCTTTTGACCTGGATAAGGGGCTGCAGACCACCGTGGAATGCGATATTCAGGAGGAAGGGATCTACTGTATCAATACCTCCAAGATTCTGCAGATTGTCAGAGTCATGCCGGACGGGGATGTCACCATCGAGATCGACGACCGGAACCGGGTCAAGGTCACGGGGGGACAGTCTTCCTTCGAGATCACCGCACAGAACGGGCTGGATTTCCCGACGATGCCTATGTTCATCGGGGAACGGGTGTATCAGATTCCCCAGCATATCATCCGGGATATTATCGCGGAAACCGTGTTTGCCGTGGGGCAGAACGACCCCAGACCTGCCTTCAACGGGGCGCTGTTCCGGATCCGGGACGATAAGCTCACCGTGGTGGGATGCGACGGAAACCGGCTGGCCGCTGCCAATACCGAACTGCCGGCAGGCTCCCCCGATGCGGAAATGGTCATCCCCGGGAAATTCCTCATGGAACTGGGGAAGATGCTCCGGGATACCGAGGACGAACTGACCATGATCATCGGGCGGAAGCATATTATTTTCCATATCGATGAAGTGTGGTTCTTTACCAGAATGATCGATGCGGAATTCATGAAATATGAAAAGTTCCTGCCCTCTACCTACCGGCTCCAGTGCTATGTTTCTCCCGGCGAGCTGTCCGGGGCCATCGAACGGGCGTCGCTGATTACCGAAGATAAACTGGGCGGCAACTCCAAGCCCTTCGTGAAGCTGTCCTTTGAATCCGACTCCCGCTCCATTGCCATTTCCAGCGTTTCTGCCGGCGGGTCCGTGTTTGAACGGGTTCCCTGTGCCATGGATGGGGAAGATATGGCCATCGGCTTCAACTGCCGTCTGCTGGTGGACGCCATCCGTGCCATTCCCGCAGATACCGAAATGCTCCGGATCCGGCTGAACTCTCCCCTGATGGGCATCGTCATCGAACCGGCCGGCGGAACCTCCTTTGTGGATGCGGCTCCGGAACCGGAAGTGTTCGGCGACCGGGCGCTGGACGTGAAGGGAAAGGATCACGAAGGGGAAAAGGAATATATGTACTTCGTGATGCCGCTGAGAATGAATAAATAAGGAAAATTCAGAATTCAGGCAGCACATCCCCCATCATCCGGACATTGGTAGGGCGGGATGCCCACATCCCGCCGCAGGTTTGGTATAACGCCACGGGAACCAACCGGACGAATGCCACGGGGAACCAACCGGACGAATGCTGCGGGAATACCCAGCCATGCGATATGTTGACAGAAATAGGTTGGGGGCAAGACGTTCGGCGGCGGGATGAGGGCATCCCGCCCTACAACAGTTGGTTGGTTTGTCAAAACATGGTGGTTTGCATATGCGATAGAAAACGAAAGGACGAACGGTTATGCTTCTGCATATCGGCGAGGGGACTCTGGTGCGGTCCCGGAATGTCATCGGGTTCTTTGATCTGGACGGGACTTCCGGGGATGTGACGAAAGGGTTCCTGCATACAAAAGAAAAGGACGGGGTCACGGAGATGCTGACTACCGATATCCCCCGCTCCTTTGTGGTCACGGACGAAAAGGTTTATATTACACGCCTTTCTACTGCTGCACTGCGCGGCAGAGGAGAGAAGGAAAACTGAGAACTGGAATAGAGTGAGAATACAATGAACGAAAACGAAATTTTGCAGAATACGCCGGAGGAAAATGCGCCGGTGTATGACGAGAACCAGATTCAGGTGCTGGAGGGGCTGGAAGCGGTGCGCAAACGGCCCGGGATGTACATCGGTACCACCTCCCAGAGAGGGCTGCACCATCTGGTATATGAAATCGTGGACAACTCCATTGACGAGGCTATGGCGGGGCGGTGCGACCGGATTGAAGTGGTGCTCTGGCCCGACGGGTCTGTCTCCGTACAGGACAACGGCTTCGGGGTGCCTTCCCAGATGCATCACCAGATGGGCAGACCGACCCTGGAAGTGGTCTTTTCCGTGCTCCATGCCGGCGGGAAGTTCGGCGGACAGGGGTACAAAATCTCCGGGGGGCTTCACGGTGTGGGGGCTTCCGTGGTGAATGCGCTGTCCGAATGGATGGAAATCGACAACTGCTACGAAGGCAAACGGTATACCATGCGGTTTGAACGGGGCGAGATTGCCAGACCCTTCACCTGTGTGGGAGACTCCGAAGGAAAGCACGGTCTGTATGTGCGCTTCAAGCCCGACGGGGAGATCTTTACCGATACAACAGAATTCGATATGGACATCCTGCTGACCAGACTCCGGGAACAGGCCTTTCTGAACGCGGGCATCCGGATCATTCTCCGGGACCAGCGGAAGGAAATCACGGTCAATCCCCTGGATGCCATGGAATCCGAAGGGACGCCGGAACAGATCCGGGAGCTGCTGGAACGGGCCGAAACCGATATTCCGGAAGCGGAAAAGGATGCGGGCATGACCGAGGCCGGTATTGCCGACTCTGAGGAAACCGAAGGGGCCATTCCCAGAGGCGAAATCCGGCTGGATGCGGAAGCCGGGTCCATCCACGGGAAATACGTGGAATACGACCTGAAGTACGACGGCGGGATCCGGTCCTTTGTGGAGCATCTGAACAATGCCAGACGGTGCGAGGTGATCCACAGCCAGGTCATTTATATGAAGGCGGAAAAGGGAGACATCACGGCGGAAGTGGCCATGCAGTACAACGACTCCTTCAACGAAATGATCGTCACCTTCGCCAACAATATGTCCACCATCGACGGCGGTACCCATGAAGAAGGCTTCAAGCGGGCCCTGACCCGGGTCATGAACGACTACGCCAGAAAGAGCGGGAACCTGAAGGACGGGGACAAGAACCTCTCCGGGGAAGACGCCAGAGAAGGGCTCTGCGCTGTGGTTTCTGTGAAGCTGCCGGACGCACAGTTTGAATCCCAGACCAAGGCCAAGCTGGGCAACAGTGAGGTCAGGGGGATCGTGGACAACATCGTTACGGAAAAGCTGACGGAATTCTTTGAAGAAAACCCCGGCGTGGCCAAATCCATCATTGAAAAGTCCCTGGCGGCACAGAGAGCAAGAGAGGCGGCCAGAAAAGCAAGGGAACTGACCAGACGGAAATCCGTGCTGGAAGGATCCACCCTGCCCGGGAAGCTGGCGGACTGTCAGGAAAGAAGAGCCGAGCTGACTGAGCTGTATCTGGTGGAAGGGGACTCTGCAGGGGGCTCCGCCAAGTCCTGCCGGAACAGCCTTTTCCAGGCGATTCTGCCGCTGAGAGGGAAAGTACTGAATGTGGAAAAATCCCGGCTGGACAAGGTGTACGCCAATCCGTCCCTGACGCCCATCATTCAGGCGCTGGGCTGCGGCATCGGGGAGGACTTTGATGCGGACAGACTGCGGTACGGGAAGATCATCATTATGGCGGATGCCGACGTGGACGGATCCCACATCCGGGTGCTGCTTTTGACCTTCTTCTTCCGGCACATGCGGAAGCTGCTGGAGGACGGGCATATATTCCTGGCGCAGCCGCCGCTTTATAAGATCGAAAAGGGCAAGAAGACCCGGTATGCCTATACGGAAGAAGAACTGACCGGGGCTATAGAAGAGCTGGGCGCCAATGCGGAAGTGAGCCGGTACAAAGGGCTTGGGGAAATGAACCCCGAACAGCTGTGGGAGACCACCATGGACCCCGCCACCCGGACGATTCTCAAGGTGGAAATCGAGGACGCCATGCTGTGTGACGAAATTTTCTCCATCTGCATGGGCGACAAGGTGGAACCCAGACGGGAATTTATTGAAGAAAACGCAAAGTATGCGGTGAATCTGGACATCTGATAAGTAAGAAATCAGATGTAAGAAGTAAGAAGTAGGTGCGGGGCGTTTGAGCTTCGTACAGAGGGGAGAAAGAACGGAAAAATAAGAGGGGGGACAGGAGTGGAGAACGGAGATATTTCTTACTTCTGATCTCTTACTTCTTACTTTTCCGGAAGCGAACACTATATATGCGGTGAATCTGGATATATAGATATATAAGAAATAAGAAGTAAGAAATAAAAAGTAGGTGCGGAGCGTTTTGGCTTTGCACAGAGGGGAGAATGAACGGAAAAATAAGAAGGGTGACAGGATAGGAGAAGGGAAGATATTTCTTATCTCTTATCTCTTAT
>JAFQGY010000347.1 GCA_017415325.1 Clostridia bacterium | reverse complement strand
GAAATTCCACCGGACTCGGGCTTGCCATTGCAAAAACGCTGGCAGAGCAAATGGGCGGCAGGATTACTGCAAGGTATCAGGAAACAAAGCTGACGGTAGCGGTTATGTTCTGACAGATATGGGAATCAGAGCATCATATTAACCTGAGAAAATACCTTTTTTCATCCATTGCGCCGATGTTAATCTGCGTTGCTTGCCAAAACTGCGTGTTTTCGGTATAATATTTGCAGACACCGGCAAAAGGAGGACGATCAATGCTGAGTGAAAATCTGAAAAATCTCCGGAAGTCCAAGGGATTATCTCAAGAAGAACTTGCCATCAAACTGAATGTTGTACGGCAGACTGTATCCAAATGGGAAAAAGGTCTGTCGGTCCCCGATTCGGAAATGCTGATCCGGCTTGCGGAAGTATTGGATACAAGCGTTACCGTATTGTTGGGCGAAACAATCGATATGCAGGAAAACGAACCTACTGACTTGAAGGTGCTGTCCGAGAAGCTTGAACTGCTCAACGAACAGTTTGCAAGGCAGAATGAGAAGAGGAGGAAAATCTGGCGAGCTGTGTTTGTTGCCATCGGAATTGTGGCTTCTATAGTGCTGCTGGGAGAATTGATTGAGTTTATCTTCACACAGACTGCCATCAGTTCAATGGACGAAAGTATCGGTATCATCGGCGGTGCGGATGGTCCCACACAAATAATGGTGGCACGGGCGGTAAATCCCATCAGCGACTGGATTTTTGCTCTGATAGGAGTTATTGCTGCCGGTATTGGCATTTATGCTACACAGAAAAGATAAGCTGAAATATTGAGTTGAAAAGGCATTACCTTTCTGTCATTGGTAATGTCTTTTTGTCATTGAGTTGTTTTTGATAAAGTCCATAACACCGATATATTAGGAATTTTTTCATTTTCCATGCAATAAATCCAGTTTTTTTGCGAGTAGATAGGTGAAGAGCTCTTACAATAACAACTGAGGGAGGTGCAAAGATTGGGACGAGCAAATCAAAAGCAGACAATGCCGGATGATCGGATCGTGGAACTGTATTGGGAACGGTCGGAGTCTGCCATCAGCGAAACCGCAGACAAATACGGCGATTACTGCCACTACATAGCATACAACATTCTCTATAACCGCGAAGATGCTGAAGAAAGCGTAAACGACACATGGCTTGACGCATGGAATAATATGCCGCCGCACAAGCCGTCCATTCTGTCTACCTTCCTCGGCAAGATCACACGGCGAATCTCCGTAGACCGCTGGCGAAAAAAGCACGCAGGCAAACGCGGAGGCGGTGAGATGGATCTGGTGTTGGATGAGCTGGAGGACTGCGTATCCGATCCGACCGACATTGAAATGGTGATCGAACAGCAGGAGATGGTACGGGTAATCCGTGAATTTCTGGATGCACTTCCTGCGACCGAGCGGCGTGTATTCCTGCGTCGTTATTGGTACATGGATTCTGTTGCCGGTATAGCACTGGATTACGATTTAACTGAAATAAAAACCGCTTCCATGCTGCACCGTAAACGAAAGAAACTGCGTGAGAAACTGGAAAGTGAGGGCTACCTATGAAGAAAGAACAAATTGTTGATATGATCGGAGAGGCTCCCGACAATTACGTAAAAGACGCAAAGGAATATAAGAAAAAGCGCCGCATCCCCTTCCCACAGTGGTCGAAGTGGATGGGCGGCATTGCGGCGGTTCTTGCGCTTGTGATTCTGGTGAATAATATACCAACTATTCCGCTGGTGATTTCCGCAAAGGCCGTCAGTGTAGCATCGGAATCCCGGAAAACAGAGCGTCCGAAACGGAAAAACGGCGGTGATCCTGATGAGTGGCGTTCGCAGATGGATCTGTGGTATGCAGAACGGGATGCCCGTGATGTGCTGGTGGAAGCTGCCAGTCCGTCCATTGCCGATTTCGCCGGACTTGTTTCGGGTGAAGTTCTCTCCGGTGTGGATGATATCAACCGTGTATGGTCTCCTGTCAATGCCTATATCGCTCTTGCTATGACCGCAGAACTGACCGGCAGTGAAACACAGGCGCAGGTGCTGGATGTTCTGGGAGCCGATGATGCTGCAGAGCTTCGCAGGCAAATCAGTGCTGTGTGGGAGGAAATCTATGAGAATAACGGCAAGGAGATCAGTGTGCTTGCCAACTCCCTGTGGCTGGATAAGGATGTTGAGTATGTGCAGGAAAAAATGGATTCTATCGCCTACGACTACTATGCATCGGTTTATCAGGGAGATCTCGGTAGTGAAAAGACCAATCGTGCCATGACCAACTGGATGCGCAATCAGACCGGCGGAATGCTGAAGGACCGTACAGGCAATGTGCAGATTGATCCCGAGGATCAGGTACTGGCGATTGCATCTACGATCTATTTTCAGTCAAAATGGGTGGATGAGTTTGACAAGGCAGACAATACGCAGGCAATATTCCATGCTGTCAGTGGCGATGTGGAAGCTACCTTCATGAACAAGGAAGAATACGAGATGAACTACAACTGGGGGGAAGACTACGGTGCTGTACAGATATTCCTCGAAAACGGATCATTTATGTGGTTCATTCTCCCGGATGAAGGGAAGACTGTGGATGATGTACTGGCAAGCGATGAGTACATGAAGATGATCACAGAAGTATACAGCAGTAAAGATGAGGAAAGAAACTCCAAGCGGATGAAAGTCAATCTCTCCGTGCCGCAGTTTGATGTATCGGCCGGTGTGAATCTGAAGGAAAGTCTGCGTAATATCGGACTTTCCGAACTCTTTGATCCGGCAGGGTGCGATTTTTCTCCATCCTTTCTTCCGTCGGATGATTTTTCGCTTAATCCTTATGTGGCGTCCATCCATCAGGATACCCGTGTGAAGATTGACGAACAGGGGGTCACAGCAGCCAGTTATATCGAAATCATCGGTGCCGGAGCAGCAGAGCCGCCGGATGAGATCATTGATTTTGTTCTCGACAGACCGTTCGTATTTGCCATAACCAAGCGTGATATTCCGCTGTTTGTGGGTACCGTGAATATGCCGTAAATGAAAACATCCTGTATGCAGTATAAATCTTGCGTTCAATTTCATTATATCTGATATCCATACCCAAAATACCGCCGAGAGCAGTCATTTACGGCTACTCCCGGCTGTGTCGCAGTTTCAAAAATTTTGTTTTTTTCATATAACTATTGACATTGACCCATGGTCAAGTGATATTATATAAGTGGGGTGATCAAATGAATGAGAAAAACATATACGACATAAGCGAAATCAGCTCACTTTTCGGCACAACTCCGCGTACACTTCGCTTTTATGAGCAAAAAGGAATTATCGAAAGTACTCGCACTGACTCTAACAAACGCCGTTTCTACACATCTACACAGGCAGATCATATTCAGAAAGTCCTCATACTTCGTAAGTTGGGTTTGTCTGTGAAAGGCATACAGGAACTTCTCCGCCAAAACACCGATCTGAGAAGCGCATTACTGCAAAGAAGAGCCGAAATCGGTGCGATGATAGAAAGCCGGCCGCAAGAAGCCAGTTTTCTCAACCAGGCACTTGTGATGCTACGCGAAAACAAGAATATCTTCACGGTATCTTATAATCATGAAAACCATTACGATCTGAAAAAAATACAGGAAACAGCTGAATTATGCACCCATGCAATTGTTATTGGAGACAGTGAAACGCTGTACAAATATCTCAGCGACACGATGAAAGAATATATGCCTGTATCCGCTTTTATAAAGATCAGAGAAGATACCCTCGAACCGCTTGGAAATTATATCTGCACTGAAAAGACAGAATTTGATAACAGATATAATAATACAGTGTTTCAGTATATCCGATATGAAAAGTTAGGGCTGAAAATACGATATGTATTTATCGAAGATCTGATCCATGGGTTATGGCTTGGGTATTATGAAATTTAAGGGTATTGGAGATAAAAATGTTATCTGTTCATATTGGAATCGAAGATCTTTTGGGAATGGGTATTCATCCTCTGGTTGTAATCATGATCCTGCCCGTTACAATTTTTGTTTCTCTTTTATGTGTACGGATTTACTGTTCGCGATTAAAGTACAGATGTACGGAATGTGATCATGTTTTCCAGCCGAAATTCTCTCGTACCCATATAGGAGTTCACGATTCTGATGGCAGAGATCAATACTGCCCTCACTGCCGAAAGATCACATACTGTAAATTTGCAAAAGATGAGTAGTCTTAGCATAACACTATCAATCCACGGCAAGTTTACTCCGATATATGTAAATCCGCATTCATTACTTTTCTCCTGAAGCATATATTGCCGTGATCCCTTCCAGTATGTCTGCTGAAATACAATGGGAAAAATCAATCATAAACAAGATTTTGTGCATATATAGAAACATAATGTTTATTCACAAAGAACTTTCTGTGTGGTACAATATTGTCAGAAAATAAAATAAAGCAGCAGGGAGTAAATGTTATGATATGCACCGCAGTTCAGAGACTGATCGAATATGGAATCCGCACAGCTCTGATTACAAAAGATGATGAATATGTAGTCCGCAACGGCTTGATGGATGTGCTCGGTCTCACCGACTGGCAGGATGGAGAGATATCCGGTGAAATATCCGCAATCGATGATATTCTTGCACCGATCGTGGATTATGCCTGCGAACAGGGGATCATTCCCGATACATCCAGCTCACGCGACCTGTTCGATACAAAAATTATGGGTCTGCTCACGCCGATGCCGCGAGAAATCATCGCGGAGTTCCGCCGCAGAGATGAAAAGAATCCCGTGGAAGCGACGGACTGGTACTATCGCTGCAGTCAGGACCTGAATTATGTGCGTGCCGGACGGATTGCAAACGATCTCCGCTGGCAGCATGAGACGGATTACGGTACACTGGATATCACCATCAACCGCTCCAAGCCGGAAAAAGACCCCCGCGACATCGCACTGGCAAGAACGCAGAAATCCGCCAATTATCCCATGTGTCAGCTGTGTCCCGAAAATGCCGGTTTTGCCGGAACGCTGCAGCATCCCGCAAGACAGAATCTTCGTCCGATTCCGATCACGGCAGCCGGAGAACCCTGGGAAATGCAGTATTCCCCGTACAGCTATTACAACGAACACTGCATTTTCTTCAACAAAAAACATATTCCGATGAAGATCGATGCAGCTGTCTTTGAAAAACTGTTCGATGTCATCGATTATCTGCCGCACTATTTTGCAGGTTCCAATGCCGATCTTCCGATTGTGGGCGGCTCCATCCTGAGTCATGAGCATTTCCAGGGCGGCAGATACACGTTTGCTATGAACAAAGCACCCTTGGAAACGGAATTTTCGATTCCCGGATATCCGAGTGTAAAAGCAGGGATCGTCAAATGGCCGATGTCCGTGATACGTCTGATTTCCGAAGACAGAAAGGAACTGGCGCTCTGCAGCAACCGGATCCTTGAACTGTGGAGAGGGTACAGCGACAGCTCCGTACAGATCTTTGCCGAGACGGACGGAACTCCGCACAACACCATCACGCCGATTGCCCACAAAGAAGGAAACCTGTATGTCTGCGAGCTAGTTCTCAGAAACAATTTCACAACAGAAGACAGACCTCTCGGTGTATTCCACCCGGCACCGGAACTTCATCATATCAAGAAGGAAAACATCGGTCTGATCGAAGTAATGGGTCTGGCGGTACTTCCCGCGAGACTTGCACAGGATCTTGACCGTATGGAAACCATGCTTGCCAATGGTCAGGACATCCGCTCCATGCCGGAACTTGAACAGCACGCAGACTGGGCAGACGAAGTCCTCGCAAAGCATCCCGAACTTACAGCGGAAAACGCGAGAAATATTCTCGAACAGGAGGTGGGGGAAGTTTTCCTTCATGTCCTCGAAGATGCGGGTGTTTTCAAGAGAACGGAAGAAGGACAGGCTGCATTCATGCGATTTGTTTCCGTACTGGGCAGCATTGCTTAAGTAATGTTGAATAACTGAATAGGATGTTCGCTTCGGCGAATCCGATGCAGGCCGGCAGATACCTTTATCTGTCAGCCTGCATTTTTACTTCGTGCCGCGCTGTTTATACTCTGATGGTGTCATCCCTGTTCGTTTTTTGAATATCCGGCTGAAGTACAGTGCATTTTCATACCCAACGGCAGCGGCTATCTCGGCAATGCTCTTATTGGAGTTTTCCAGATAGCCCTTTGCAGCCGCTATTCTTAACGCAGTAATATACTGCATCGGCGGAACTTTCATGACACTCTTGAAGCTGTGGATGAACCAATTGACACTCATCAGGTGTTCTTCGGCGTATTGTTCGATGGAGATGGGTCTGGTATAGTTCTCATTGAAATAGTGGACCGCACGTTCAATATCGTTGATGGTATCGTTCTTGATCTCACGGCTTTCTTTAATATACCGGTTGATTGTCAGAAGAATATGGTGCAGATACAGCTTGATGATATCATCATAATTGGCACGCTGAAGCTGCATCTCACGGATGATCTGGTTGTAAATCCACGGATAGTCGGGGGATATGCCGGTGAAAAATACGTTTTCTTCTTTCGGAAGTTCATAGCTGTCCAGATACTCCTCGATCTTCCATCCGGTAAAGTGCACCCAGTAGACTTCGGTTTTATCCTCGACATAATAATTGTAGACCTGCGGTTCCTTCGGTCGGAAGAGTACCATATGCCCCTTGGTCACGACCGTCGGCGTTTCGCTTCCCTTGAAATAAAAGTATCCCTTTCCTGCGGCGATATACAGCAGCTGATAATCGTTTCGTCCTTCCGGGTGGGGCGTTTCGATAACGGGTCCCGTATGTACGCGGTAATATCCGCAGTTGTTGATTTTTATGGGGACGGAAAGATCCTCTACATTCGGGTTCTCATCATCTACATATGCTACGTTGATATCCATGGCATTCTCGTACATGGCAGCCTCCGATAATGTGATTTTGTCTATATTATACGCTATTTTGTGCTGTATATCAAGATATTTCGAGTTATTTTGTGTATATATGCGATAATTTTATATATTGTCACAGTGATAAAGTGATGGTATAATATATATGCAAGATAAAGCACGGTTCAAATCAATCTGAAAAACAAAGGAGTTCATCATGGAACAGCGTAAGTATCTGAAATGGTATCACAAGGTCGGTTACGGAACCGGCGACGTTGCGGGAAACTGTGTGTACGCACTTCTCACCGCATTTATGATGATCTATCTGACCGATACGGTCGGACTCAGCATGGGGATTGTCAGTACCCTGATTGCCGTATCGAAGATCTTTGACGGTGTGTCGGACTTCTTCTTCGGCAGAATGATCGACAAGACCCACACAAAGATGGGGAAAGCCCGTCCCTGGATGCTCTGGCCCTACATTGGCTGCTCGGTTTGTCTCGTCGCCTGCTTTGCGATCCCCACAAGCTGGGGCGAAACCGCACAGTATGCTTTCTTCTTCATCGCATACACCCTTCTCAATGCAGTATTCTTTACGGCAAACAACATCGCTTATGCGTCTCTTACCGCTCTGATCACAAAGAACACCAGCGAACGTGTTCAGCTCGGCTCCTTCCGTTTCATCTTCGCCTTTGCAACCAAAATCATCATTGAAGCGGTTACAGTACATGCAGTGATCTGGCTCGGGAACGACGCTTCTGCCTGGAGAACCATCGCAATCATTTATGCGATTCTCGGTCTTATCACCAACACCATTTCCGTCTTCTCCGTAAAAGAACTTCCCGAAGCAGACGAAGGTATGGACGAGGAACGCGAAGAAGAGCACAAACTCACCTTCCTGAAATCCTTCCAGCTTCTGCTGAAAAACAAGTACTATGTAGTCATCTGCATCACCTACATCATGACCCAGCTCTACGCCTCCGTTATCGGTATCGGTACCTACTATGCGAAGTACATTCTCGGCAATGAAGAACTTTTCAGCAGTCTCTCTCTCGCTATCAATATCACTATGGTTGTATCGCTGATCGCACTTCCTATTGTAATTCAGAAAATGGGTGGTATGTATAAGCTGAATATGCTCGGTTACCTTGTTGCTGTAGCAGGCAGAATCGGTGTTGTCGCAGCGGCATACATGGGCAGCTTCCCGATGATGCTTGTATTCACAGCTGTAGGAACCCTTGGCATTGCACCTCTTCAGGGCGATATGAATGCTCTGATCGCATCCTGCTCCGAATATACAACTCTTACGACCGGTCACCGTCTTGACGGCATGATGTTCTCCTGCTCCTCTCTCGGTATTAAGATCGGCGGTGCGTTCGGTACTGCAATCTGCGGCTGGCTTCTCGATGCTGCCGGTTATGTAGAAAACGCAGCAACGCAGACCGCAGGTACCGTCAGCATGCTTCAGTTCCTGTATCTGTGGGCCCCCATCATCATCTGCGGTGTTATCCTGTTCCTGATTTCCAGACTGAAAGTAGAACAGGCAAATGCCCAGCTTCTTCGGGTAAAAAATATGACTGAAGACGATGTTGATACGGTTTACGGCAACGTATAAGTACGAGGACAAGAAAATGAAAGAATACGAAAGCTTTGAACGCATCGGTACAGAACCGCACCGCAGTTACTATATTCCCTTCGCTGAAACGGACACCATCCGGATCAAGCACGGGATTCAGGACCGCACCTCCAGTTCCCGGTTTATGTCGCTCGACGGCGTATGGCAGATTAGGCAGCATGCTCATGTGGAGGATTTTGAGATCGACGAAAAACTGGATGAAGCGATCCCGGTTCCTTCCTGTGTACAGATGCACGGGTATGACCACATCCAGTATCTGAACACCCGCTATCCCTTCCCGGTCATGCTCCCGCACCTGCCTTACGAAAATCCCTGCTGGCATTATCGTCGCACATTCAATCTGAGAAAGCAGGCAGGCGAACGGTATTACCTCAATTTTGAAGGCGTTGACTCTGCATTCTATCTGTACATCAACGGTAAATTCAAGGGTTACTCCCAGATTTCCCATGCAACAAGCGAGTTCGATATCACCGATCTTGCCGAAAACGGCGAAAACACCCTCGATGTGCTTGTGTTGAAATGGTGCATCTCCACCTATCTGGAATGCCAGGACAAGTTCCGCTTCTCCGGTATTTTCAGAAATGTCTACCTGCTCACACGCCCTGAAAATCATATCACGGATTACAAGCTGGAAACCACGATGGAAGGCAAAAACGGTCTTCTGACGGTCATCAACGAAAGCGCAGTTGACATCCGCTGTAAGATTGCAGATATGGAAGCGGTTGTAAAAGCCGGCAGCAGCATCGGGATCTGTGTGGAAAATATCCGTCCCTGGACACCGGAGGATCCCAAGCTGTATGTCCTTCATCTGATTGCAAACGGTGAACTGATCGAAGAAAAAATTGGTTTCCGGGAAGTGAAGATCGACGGGAAAGTGTTCAAAGTGAACGGCGTTCCCGTAAAGCTGAAGGGCGTAAACCGCCACGATTTCAACTGTGAAACCGCTGCCACGGTAAGTCTCGAAGACATGGCAAAAGACATTCATCTGATGAAAGAACTGAATGTCAACGCAGTCAGAACCTCCCATTATCCGAACAGCCCCGAATTCTATCTGCTCTGCGACAAGTTCGGCATCTATGTTATGGATGAAGCTGATCTGGAAACTCACGGTGCCTGCACCCGTGACGGTCGCTATGATATTCCCCTGTGGGAAGAATACGCGGAAAACGAGTTCTTTGCCCCCGGTATTACGGACAGACATACCGCCCTTGTGGAACGGGACAAGAACCGTACCAGCGTTATTATCTGGTCTCTCGGCAACGAAAGCTCCTTCGGCAAGGCATTCTTTAAGGGTGCCAACTACATCAAGAACCGCGACAATACAAGACCTGTTCACTATGAAGGTCTGCAGAATGCCGATCCCAGGTACTACTACACCGAGCTTGTGGATATGGTCAGTATGATGTAT